>JAOZTL010000135.1 GCA_029942205.1 Bacteroidales bacterium
TGCTTTTCTTTCTACTTTCTACTAAAATCTTTTGTCTAATAAGTCTCAAAAAAGAATTTACTAATAATTAATTAAAACCAATTTCGTAAAATAGAAATAATTACAAATAATTAACATTTATATAACGCATGCAATATTTTAGTCTTCGATCTAAATTATAAATGCGTGAGCAACATCAAAAATATCGAAGACCTATTTATCAAATGCTGCCAAGGCAACCATTAAGCGTTCAAGTTTTGCTCGTGCCCCTCTCGATGAGCACGAAAAATTATTAACCACCATCGAAAAAGCAATTTCACGTCCCGACTTAGAGCGCACATAGCCAGCATAAGCCTTTGCTCTATTGATTGTTCCACTTTTGGCTCGTAAATTTCCTTCGGCAAGTGTATTTTTAAACATCGACCGAATCGTTCCTGTTTCACCTGCAATGGCTAACGATTGGTAAAAGTAATCAAAATTTTGACTCTCTTGTTTCATGTAATCCAACAAAAACACCATTTGGCGTGACGTGATGGTGTTGTATTGCGATAATCCACTACCATCGTTAAGCGAAAAGCCTTGTATATCCATGCCTTTGCTTGCCCAAAAAGTTTCTACTGCTTTCGTTGATTTATCGGTGTCTGCATCGCCTACCAGCTTTAGCCCAGCATGATTCAAACAATGTTCGGCAAATAAATTGACACTATGAATATTGGTTTGAGCAATTATTGCAGAAAGTTTTGGAGAATAAACCGAAAAAATCGTTTTTCTATTCAATTCGGTATATTTCTTGTGCAATTGCAGCAAACGCACCGTTGTAGCTTTATTTTTTAGGCTAATATTATTTTTAATTAAAGCCTTTTCCATTTCAAGCGCAGCAACATAAGCAGGATCGGGCATTGATCCTTTTACTGGGAAATTGGTTTTATTCAACGGTATTTCGCCTCGCAAAATTCTTCTGTAACCGTATGGCGCACCGTAAATGTAAGCATTATCGTAACTAATCGAATCTGCTGTTATGGCATTATCAAAAATCAAATTCGGAATTTTGGGCACTATTTTAACGACAATCACCGTATCGCCTACCGTTTGGCTCGAATTAAAATAAACGGAATAATAATTATCATAAACCGATAGCCCGCAAGCACCTGCTCCATAATAATTTCCGATGTTGTTCCATGTCCATGTTTCGGGAATAATGTCTTGACTGTAAATCCTTGCATCTGCAATTACGCCACCAACCACCGAGTCGATGTGTAATTTTTTTATTGCAGCCAGCCATGCAGCAACGAATTGTTTGTTTTTGGTTTCATCAAAATACTTCGAGCCTAAAGTGGGATCTCCACCGCCTTTCAGGATAATATCACCATGCAAAATATGATTAACAGAATCTATCCAGCCAGTATATTCTATCGATGTTTGAAAAACATAATCAGAACCGTACAATTCCAAAACGGTGGCTGTGGTTACTAATTTCTGTGTAGAGGCTGGTTTTAGAGCCATGTCGGGATTGTGTAATGAAATAATTTCGCCAGAAGTAACATCAATTGCCATAAATGCGAATCCTGCATTTTTAAAGTCATTATCTGTTTTTATTTCATCCAACACCTTGTTTACCGAATGGTTTCTGTTGGCTAATTTCCAAAATTGTGCATAAGAAGAACTTGCAAATAAGCTAATAATCAGGAGGAGGCTAATTTTTCGTATTATCATTTATAGAACGGCTTTTTCGGTTAATTTCAATGTTTTTTTATCGGCATTCAACTGGGCAAGCACGCCAGTGGGAATGGTCATTTTGTTGCTCACATGCCCAAACGGAAACCCATAAACGGTAGGAATATTCAAGGGTGCGAGCAATTGTATCAGAGTTTCTTTTAGCGTGAACGTGGGTGCATCATTCACATTGCAATTGGCAAAAACACCCAGTACAATGCCAGCCGCTTTGTGTAAATTAGAAGCCTGCAAAAGCTGTGTCAGCATGCGATCTACTTTGTAGGTTTTTTCGTCTATTTCTTCCAAATACACCAGTTTATTTTCAAAATCGGGTTCAAATTCACTCCCAATCATCGACACCAAAACGCTCATGTTACCGCCAATTAATTCACCTTCGGCTTTTCCTTCAGTAATGGTGTAAAAATCAAATTCTGGATTATTCTCCGATTCAGCTTCACGTTCATAAGAATATTTGTATTTGCGTGATGGATGTAGCAAAATATCTTCAAATGACTCAATAGTGTATTCATTAAACGAAGAAATTCCCACAGGACCATGAAACGCCACCAAGCCAGCATTTTCGTAAATGGAGCTAATCAAAGCTGTAATATCGCTGTATCCAATCAAAATCTTTGGATTTACACGTATTTTATCGAAATCAAGTAACTTATTGATCCGAATAGCTCCATAGCCGCCACGCACGCACAAAATGGCATCTACCTCCGTATTAGTGAACATGTGCATCAATTCATCGGCTCGTTCTTGATCTGTCCCTGCCAAATAGCCATATTCAGACAAAACAGATGGCTGATAATAGGTTTTATAGCCTAATTTTTCTACTTGTTCGATCGTTTCTTTTAATTGTAATTCGGTAATTACCCCCGCAGGCGTTACCAATCCAATCCGATCACCTTTCTTTAGACGTTTAGGAACTATTTTATCCATTTTTATTTTGTTTGATTTGATTTCAGAAAAAGCATAACTTTTGGCAAATAATACCGAGCCAGCAAGCATAGCCGTTCTTTTTAGAAATGTTTTTCGTGTAAGCATTTTATTATTTAAGATAATTAATATAAAAAAAGGCTATCTTATTACTCATAAGAGAACAGATAGCCTTTACATTTACTATTTGACTAGCATTTGATTAGATTACCTCTAATACATAAGCAACATCAAATAAGTTTTTGACTTTATTTATCCCACCAAACACTCACTGTAAACAAATCGCTTCCCCCGATTCGAGCTACCGCTTCGGTTACATTGGCTAAGTTTGTTGAATATTCGTCCGACGAATAAGCTCTACGACGAGGAATGGTAGTTGCAGCAGAAGCACCAGGCGTTAAAACAGGAAAATCTAATCTTCTCCATTCTGCCCACGCTTGGATTCCTTGTGCATACAAAGCAAACCATTTTTGTGTTCCGATAAGCTCTTTCCATTTCGTTTCGTCATACTGTACAGAGGCTTGTGCCAAGTAAGCATCAATATCTACTGTTGCAATTTCGTTATATTCCATTGAAGCTCTTATTCCTGCTTCGTAATATACCGCTGCACTAGCTGCACCACCTGAGATGTAGCCTCTTTGAGCAGCTTCTGCTTTTATCAATAACACTTCGGCAGCAGTCATCATAATAGATGGAGCAGTTTGCCCTGCATACAGATCGTTTGGCATCGAAACGTCTGCATCGCTTCCAAGTTCACCGTAAGTCAAGCCAACGAATGTTCCACTAGAAACAGCAGCATAAGCATAAGTAGCTAAACGTGGGTCATTAACAGTAAGCATGGCATCTACCAAAGTATTGGCTACTGCAAAATAATCAGCTCCTGCATTAACAACATTGTCGATATACAATGGATTTGCTTCTGCTTCGGTAGCTAAATGATTAAATTGAGCATAATCGGCAGAGCTAGTAAAAGCATTGTCAAAATCGGTATCGCTAATCAAAGAATTAGCTTTCGAGTCGTTTACTTCCGATAAGCGCATAGCAATCCGAAGTTTCAATGATTCGGCAAAAGCTTTCCATTTGGTCATGTCGCCACTAAAAATCAAATCACCACTCAAACTATTCGTAGGTGTAGTGTTAATCAGAGCAATAGCAGCATTTAATTGTACGATCAAAGCGTCATAAATTTCTTCTTGCGTATCGTATTTTGGAGCAATAACATCGTCTTTTCCTTGTAATGCTTGAGAAAAAGGAATATCACCCCAAACATCGGTCATGTTGTGATAAGCCCAAGCTTGTAATATTTTAGCTACGGCAATTTGATTTTCATTATCGCCATATTGAAATATTTTTATTTTGAATTCCTCATCTTCATTTAATGTGATGATTTCCTGCAAATCAGTTAATCCACCTAAATATACACTCGCAAAACTAGAAATACCATCATCAGCATAATTTGATTTTTCGGCATAATCCAGTTGAGAAAACTGTTGTACGTATTGAGAGCCTAATTGTGCTAATTCACCATTGAAATTGTAAATCAAGTTTGCTTGTGCCTGTGTTAATAATCCTGAAGTAGGCACGGTAGTCGGTCCATTTGGATCATAGTTCATTTCTTCAAACTCGGAGCATGATGTAACTCCTAAAGCCAATATCAACAGAAATGAAAGCCATTTATATTTTTGAATATTCATTTTTTATACGTTTTTTAGTGTTAAAATTTTAGATTAATATTGAAACCAATAGAGCGGGTAGAAGGAAGAGAACCACCTTCGTAACCTTGTGCATTTGATATAGAATTAACTTGTTCAGGATCAAAGCCTACTGCATTGGTATACAATAAAGCAACATTACGAGCAACAACAGAAAGCGTTACAGTACCTAATTTAGCTTTAGAAACCAAAGATTGTGGCAAAGTATAGCCCAATTTTAATTCTCTTAGTTTAACGAAACTAGCATCATAAACATACTCTTCTGGAAAATTACGTAAATGTCTGAAGTGTGATCTTGCATCGATATAAATATCGTTTGGCGTACCATCAGCAAACACACCCTCTTCCAATACACCACCACCATCAGCAGGGTCTAGTCGGATAGAGTTTCCTTTGTCGTTTAATTCTACAGTAGCCGATGTTTGTCCAGCACTAGCAGCATAACGATTGGCATAAGAATACACCACACCACCACTTTGGAAATCAACCAATGCACTGAAAGAAACACCTTTAAACATAAGCGTGTTCATCACACCTCCATTAAAGTCAGGAAGAATACTACCTACTTCTTGCGGTTTTCCCGATTTGACATAATAACCGTTCTCATCCACAATTTTATTTCCATTATCATCATATTCATATCCATTGTATGCGTACATTGTTCCGTAAGCACCACCAACAACGGCAGTAGTCCAAGCCGAACTGACATTAGAAATTTCATATTCTTCCAAATCGCCATAAAGAGAGTTGATTTGGCTGGTATAATCTGAAAAGTTCACCATAATATTCCACGAGAAATTTTCTTTTTTGATTGGATTGGCATGAACAACTAGCTCAATACCTGTATTTTGTAATTCACCAGCATTGATGTATGCACTAGAATATCCAGAAGTAGACGAAACGTCTAAAGCAATAATTTGATCGTATGCTTTACGGTCGAAATAAGTCAATTCAGCACCAACTAATCCGTTGAAAAATTCGGCTTCTAGTCCTACTTCAAATTCTACTGTTGTTTCGTTTTTAAGTGTTGGATTATTTCTCACATCACCTACCGAGAAAGTAGTAGTGGCTTCAAACGATCGTACATCGTAGGTATTATAAAGTCGATAAGCATAGGTATCGTTACCTACTTGTGCGTATCCAGCTCTTAATTTACCAAATGAAAGAATATTATTTGAAGCTAAAAGTTCAGAAAATACAAAACTACCACTTACAGCAGGATAAAAATAAGAATTATTTTCAACAGGCAGAGTCGAAGACCAATCGTTTCTTCCCGAAAGATCTAAATATAACAAACCTTTGTAACCGAAAGAAGCCGATGCGAATAGCGAATTTGTCTGTCTTTCGGAAAAATAAGTATAACTATCAGCAGGAGAAACAGTATTGGAGACATTAAAGAAATTTTCGACAACCAATCCGTCCACAGTTCCTATTGAAGCAGAACGGTATTGCGAGTAGCTAATATTACCACCAGCAATGGCATCCAAAGTCCAATCATCGCTAAATCTTTTGCTATAATTTAAAATCGCATCAAAGTTATTTTCATAAGCATTTCTGTTCGATTCGTTATAATAGTCGGTAGTTGTACCACCCGAACCAACTCGATTATTCATGCTCAATGCATAAAAATCAGTACGCCCAGTAGTCGTTAGACTCAAACCATCCATTAGCTCCAATTTGAAACCAATATTCCCGTACATTCTGTCTTTTGTATCGGCAGCATAAATATTATTAAATGTCCAGTAAGGATTATTACTCCATCGGATGTAGGTACGCCCGTCAGACACATCACGTAAATTCCAACCAACTTGGTTTCCAAGAATATCAGAATAATAATTTGCTTCTAAGCGAGCAGGATCTACCTGGCGTTGTGTCCAAATACGCATAGCGGCTGGCACGGTAGTTCCATCACCATCGTATCCAAATTTAGAACGCCCCGTAGTGTTTTGTTTCACGTAATTAACCGAAGCAAAAACTTCTACTTTATCGTGTAATTGGGTAGAGCCTTTGAATGAAACCGTATTTTTTTGTAATTCAGAAGTAGGAACGACACCATTTTGCATAACGTTAGTGTATGCTAAGCGAAATGTTGAGTTTTCATTTCCACCATTAATAGCCACACTATTGCTGCGAGTTACACCTGTTTTAAAAATATTTTCATAATTATCAGGGTTTGCTTCCCATGCTCTGGTTTGATTATAGCCATCACTTTCGGGTACAAATGCGTCCCAATGTAAAACAGGAGTTCCATCTAATTTTGGTCCCCAACTTTCGTCTGTTCCAGTGTATACGTAAGGAGTGTCATCAAAAGAAGCCCATTCTGTTCCGTGAATAGCAGGATCGTAGGTAAAAGTAGAGAAATCTAAAGAGCGTCCACCACCATATTCATTCTGAAAATCAGGAAGGATATAAATATTTTCAAAAGTCGTGGTTGAGTTAATTTCAACACCCAAACCTTGTTTCTTTTTTCCTGATTTTGTGGTAATAACAATAACACCGTTTGCACCACGGTTTCCATACAAAGTAGTTGCAGCAGCACCTTTCAATACCGAGATAGTAGCAACATCATCAGGGTTAATATCCTGTGCGCCGTTTCCGTAATCATACCCTTTGACATCATTACTGAAATTATAATTCGCGATAGGCGTTCCGTCTACCACATAAAGTGGTTGGTTTGTTCCACCTAAAGACGAAGCACCACGAATAATCACACTCGACGAACCGCCGATTGTTCCCGAACCACTTCGTATTTGTACTCCAGAAACTCTACCTTGCAAGGAGTTAGATACCGAAGTCGGATCTTTTACTGCAATGTCATCTGCCGATATTTCTTGAACAGCATAACCCAGCGAGCGTTCTTCACGTGTAACACCCAATGCAGTAATCACCACGTCGTCTAGTTCGGTTACATCCTTTACAAGTGCAAAATTTATTTGAGTTTGTTTTCCGATAACAACATTATCAGACAAATAGCCAACAAAACTAGCAAGCAATTCGTCGCTTTCGTTTTGTGCCGTAATTGAAAAATCTCCATTTACATCGGTAAATGTTCCAGTTGTTGTTCCTTTGATGACTACCGATGCGCCTATCAACGGCTCATTCGTGGTCAAGTCAGTAACTTTGCCGCTAATTTTTATTTGAGCTGATACAAATCCACTCATCAAAATAACAGCAAGTAATAGCGTGATTTTTTTCATTGTTTTTACTGGTTTTAAATTAAAAAAATATAAGGTCTTCGAGGTCTCCGACCTTTTTGATGTTGCTTACGCAACATTAGAGATTCTGTTGTATTAATAATTTCATAAGAACATTTATCCGAAAGCCCTTTAAACTTCTCCTAAATTGTGATGAATAATCATATTTTAAGGACTTTCGCAAACAAGCCCTAATCGAGCGTAAGCAACATCGAAAGGTTGAAGACCTTACGCAACATTAGAGATTCTGTTGTATTAATAATTTCATAAGAACATTTATCC
>JAOZTL010000136.1 GCA_029942205.1 Bacteroidales bacterium
TTTCAATATCATGAAAATTGGTTGCAGAATATGTTAATTGCTACATCCAGAAACGATTACAGGAAAAACCAACAAAAAAAGACTTAGTCAGTAATTATATGTAGCTGCTTAGGTCTAAGATTATAGAAAGATCGATTCAGAATCCATTAATCAGAAAACCACCATCAACAGAAATAGTTTGCCCTGTAGTGTAGGCGGAAGCTGGCATACAGAAAAAAGCAACGGCTGCCGAAACGTCTTCTGGCTCACCTATTTTTTTCATTGGTGTGCGAGAAAGAACTTCTGCTAAATATTCGGGTTTGCTCAAAACTGTCTCTACCAGAGGCGTTTGTATGTACCATGGAGCTACTGCATTTACACGAATATTATCTGCAGCCCATTCTGCTGCTAAATTCCTGGTTAATTGGATGATAGCCGATTTTGTCATGCCATAAACAGCTCCTGTTTTGATATGCGTTTGTCCTGCTACCGATGAAATATAAACCACATTACCTTGCTCTGAACGCTTTAAAAATGGGTATAACAAGCGAGAAAGCTCAAATGCCGAGCGTAAATTTGTATTCATAATGTGATCATATTCTGAAAAATTATAGTTTGCACTTGGTTTGCGAATACTTGTTCCCACATTATTTACAAAAATATCTAATTTATTCCACGTACTTGTTAAATGATCTATTATTCGCTGATAACTTTCTCTATCGCTAACGTCGGTAGCTATGCCTGTTACGCTAAAGCCTTGATTTTGATAGGTTTCTATTGCTTGTTTTATGTCTGTTTCGTTTCTTGCCACAAGCAACACCTCTGCACCCAAGGCAGTTAATTCTTGGACGATAGCAGCACCTATTCCTTTGGTAGCACCTGTTACAAGAGCTTTTTTCCCTTTTAATGACCAGCGATTTTTCATGTTTTTTAGATTTTTTTAGATTTTTTGTTTTTAAATATTTTTATGAAAAAATAAGAAGTAATACTAATTACGATTAAATTAGTGATTAGCATAAATAAAATTGCTGAAGTATTCATCTTTTTGTCTGTTTTAATTGAAATTATGTTTTTTAGATGCACGGAATACAAGTATTGCAAAAATGGCAAATACCGAAAGTAATAATAATTTAGCTCCGCCTGATAAATATAATTTTGTTTGTAATTCACTAATAATCAGTGGATCAGTTGCTGCTGCAATTTGTTCACGCAATCCTGCATTATACATTTGTTTGATAATAGAACTGTTGTCTAAAATCCATCCATTGCCTTGTAGCAAATTATGAAAAGCACCAGTCCAGTCGTTTAGGACAGGCTTCAATAATGATGATAAGAAAATGATAATCAGCAATACAGGTGTGATGAATTTAAGAATATATTTGTATATAATTGGGAGTTGGATGTCTGCGCCTTTGTTTATTTCTTTCCAGCCTTTATCGATGCCTACGATCCAAGAGAAAAGAATGATTTCGGCGGTCGAAAATATAAATAATGAGAATGTTCCTGCCCAATAATCGTATTCATCCAGAACGCCTTCGTTGAAGAAAATAACGGCAGGAAGTCCTAAAAGTAGCATAATTACTCCAAACATAATGGCGGTTTCATTTTTCTTCCATTTATATTCATTTTGCATAAAGCTCATGAAAGGGCTACCCATGGCTAGCGATGAAGTGATGCCTGCTAAAAATAGTAAACCAAACCACATGGTGCCTGCAATGGCCGAAAACACGCCGCCCCATTGGCTAAACAGGTAAGGCATGGTTTTGAAACCTAAAGCCAAACCGCCTAATTCGGCTAATTCTTTGACTTTGTCGATGCCCAAAAAACCAACAGATAAGGGAATAATGATGGCTGCACCTAGCACTATTTCTACAAATTCGTTTGTCCAACCAGCTGACATAGAGCTGAGTGCAATGTCATCTTTCTGGCTCAAGTAAGATGCGTAACATTGTACCGTTCCCCAGCCAATTCCGATGGTGAAGAAAATTTGTCCAGCAGCGGCTAGCCACACTTTGGGATTCCAAATGGATTCGTAATCGGGTGTCCATAAGAAGTTTAAGCCTACCGTGCCGTCATGAATAGCTCCACTATCGCCTGCTTTCATCGTTACAGCTCGAATGGCTAAAAAGATACCTAGAAAAATCAATAGTGGAACACCGTATTTTGCTACTTTTTCGATGCCGCCTTGTAGTCCTTTTGATAAAAAGTAAGTATTTATTGATAAAACAATAATAAATAGAATAATTGCTTCAAAAGGAAATAAACTAGCACTATCTAAACTGACATAATTATCAAAAAATTGAATTACTTGGTATTGATCTAAGCCCAAAAATGTTCCTTTTATAGAATGAATGACGTACATTAGCGTCCACGATTCCATGTAAGTATAATAAGATGCTACTGCTATATTAGTGAAAATACCAAATACTCCGATATATTTCCAAATAGGGTTGCGGTGCATTTTCTGGAACATGAATGGAGTAGAATGAAAGCCAAACGTACCGCCATAGCGACCTATCGACCACTCTACTAGTAACATAGGAATTCCTATCAGTAAAAAACTGATTAAATATGGAATAATAAAAGTACCACCACCATTTTGAATGGCTTGTACTGGAAATCGTAAAAAATTACCAAATCCGACGGCAAAACCAGCCATCGCAAAGATTAAGCCTATGCGTGAACTCCAAGATTCTTTTTTCTGCATGTGTTTTTATGTTTTTTTGAAGCAGAAAGGTATAAAAAAAATGGAATAACCGAAATTATTTTTTAATTTTAAGCATTTTAATGCAGTTATCAAGTTTTTGCACAAGTGCGTAACATTAAATAGGTCGATGACCTTACTTAATTTTTAAGATGAAAAAAAAATGGATTTTATACCCTTTAATTTTACTATTAATTAATTTTTCTTGTACAGAAGAAGTTGAGAATTATAGCCAATATGTCAATCCATTTGTGGGAACAGGTGGACATGGACATACTTACCCAGGTGCTAGTTTGCCGTTTGGTATGGTGCAATTAAGCCCAGATACTCGACTCGATGGCTGGGATGGTTGCTCAGGTTATCATTTTTCCGATAGTATTGTTTATGGATTTAGTCATACACATTTAAGTGGTACAGGAGTTTCTGATTATGCAGACATACTGTTAATGCCTACGGTAGGCAAATTGAAATTACAACCAGGAACTCCCGAAAATAGGAGTGAGGGCTACTGTTCGGCGTTTAGGCACGAAATGGAAAAAGCAGAGCCAGGCTTTTATAAAACGGTTTTGGATGATTATGGAATACGTGTAGAATTGACTGTAACACAGCGAGTTGGGCTGCATAAATATATTTTTCCGGAAACCGAAAATGCAAATATTGTTTTAGATTTATCGCATAGAGATCATGTACTTGATTCTTATCTAAAAGTTGTTTCTGATAACGAAATAGAAGGCTATCGGCATTCAAAAGCATGGGCTAAAGATCAGCGATTGTTTTTTGTTATTCAGTTTTCTCGATCATTTGATAATTATTCTATTGCATTGAATGATACTGTTTTGAATGATATTTCGGAACAAAAAGGTCAAAACGTGAAGGCTGGATTTCTGTTTAAAACGCACGAAGGAGAAGAAATAATGCTACGTGTGGGAATTTCGGCCGTAGATATTGAAGGGGCACGAAAAAATTTGGAAGCGGAAATTACGGATTGGAATTTTAAGAAAATAAAAGATCAGGCACGTGAAATTTGGAACAAAGAATTAGCTAAAATAGAAGTTAAAGGAGGCTCAGTAAAACAGCAACGAATTTTCTATACGGCTCTTTATCATAGCTTTTTGACACCAAACTTGTATACCGATGTCGATGGTCGCTACCGAGGAACGGATCTTGAAATTCATCAAGCCGAAGGTTTTACAAATTATACTGTTTTTTCACTTTGGGATACTTATCGAGCGGCACATCCATTGTATATTCTTGTTCAGCAGGAGCGTACGTCTGATTTTGTTCATACGATGCTGGCTCAATACGAAAATGGAGGCATTTTACCAATGTGGGAATTTGCTGGAAATTATACTCAATGCATGATCGGATACCACGCTGTGCCTGTGATTGCCGATGCTTATATCAAAGGAATCCGTGATTTTGATACCGAAAAAGCATTGGCTGCGATGCTGCATAGCGCAGAACATACGCAATTGGGGCTGGATGCGTATCAAAAATATGGATTTATTCCGTTGGATAAAGAACACGAATCGGTATCAAAAACGCTGGAATATGCCTATGATGACTGGACAATTGCACAATTTGCAGAAGCAATTGGAAATGATGAAATATACCGAAAATACCTTGTTCGAGCGCAGTTTTATAAAAATATTTTTGATGCAGAATCGGGATTTATGCGTCCTAAAATGAATGGAAGCTGGAAAAAGCCTTTCGATCCGCGCGAAGTAGATTTTAATTATACAGAGGCAAATGCTTGGCAGTATAGCTTTTACGTGCCACAAGACATTACTGGTTTGATGGATTTACTTGGCGGACAAGAAGCTTTTGTTGCAAAGCTTGATTTGCTTTTTGAGGAAACAAGCAAAACTACTGGACGAAATCAAGTAGATATAACAGGACTGATTGGACAGTATGCACATGGTAATGAACCTAGTCATCACATGGCTTATTTGTATAATTATGCATCGCATCCTTGGAAAACTCAGCAGCGTGTGCATCATATTTTGAACGAAATGTACGCCGATGTACCTGATGGATTGAGTGGAAACGAAGATTGTGGGCAAATGTCGGCTTGGTATGTGTTGAGTTCAATGGGCTTTTATCCTGTTACGCCAGCTTCGAATTTGTATGCTATTGGAACGCCTTTATTTCCAGAAGCGATTATTCATGCTGGTAATGAGCCTTTTGTGATAAAAGCAAATCATGTTTCAGAAACAAATTTCTATATACAATCAGCTACTTTAAATGGGCAAAAACATACAAAATCTTACATTACGCATAACGACATTATGAATGGTGGCGAATTGATCTTGGAAATGGGAGCAAAGCCAAATACTTCATGGGCAGTGGGTTTGGACGATTTACCAGTATCTAAAATTGATATAGAACGAATTTTGCCAGTACCTTATTTTGTGGCTAATGGGCGTACGTTTTATGATCGGATGCAGATTGAAATGCGTGTAAATACACCAAATACAAAAATATTTTACACTTTGGATGGCTCTGTTCCTACCGAAAAATCGTTGGAATATGTAGAAATATTAAATTTAATGGAAACAACTGAAATTAAGGCTATTGCGATAAATAATGAAGAAAATAAAAGTTTTATTATTGATGCCAAATATTTTAAAATTCCCAAAAACAGATCGATTAAAATATTGAGTAAGTACAGTAATCAGTATACTGCTGGTGGCGATAATGGCTTGATTGATTTTATTCGAGGTGGTGATGATTTTCGGAATGGATCGTGGCAAGGCTATCAGGATCAGGATTTTGAAGCAATTGTCGATTTAGGAAAACTCGAAATTGTTTCTCGTATTGGAGCTAATTTTTTACAAGATATTAATTCTTGGATTTGGATGCCTACTAAAGTGAAAATTTGGATTTCAGTTAATGGTGTTCATTATAAGGAAGTTGCAAGCATACCAACAAGAACATCTAGCATCGAATATGGTTCTTTTGTAGAAGAATTTGTACAAAATATTAAAACACAAAAAGCACGTTATATAAAGATAAAAGCTT
The DNA here is from genome assembly GCA_029942205.1 of Bacteroidales bacterium. Taxonomy (GTDB): domain Bacteria; phylum Bacteroidota; class Bacteroidia; order Bacteroidales; family JAOZTL01; genus JAOZTL01. Next base: position 5,705 of record JAOZTL010000136.1, read on the forward strand.
ATAATTATGGTACAATTCCAGACTGGCATTTAGGTAAAGAAGGCGAAGCATTTATTTTTATAGATGAAATTATTATTGAATAAATAAAAAAAAACGATATGAAGTATGGATTAGTTATTGTATTGAATCTTATTTTCTTGCTTTCTGCATGTAATATGATGGGAGACGAAAGAGATTTATCAGAAAGAGACATTCAAAATTATATAAAAGTGTATAATGAATTGAAAAAAGCTGCACCTGAGGTGTTGAAAAATATAAATTTAGATTCATCTGGCTTAAACGCAGGTGAGTTTGAGTTTAAGGAAATTGAGAAGATTATTCAATCGGGCGGAATGATTGATTATGCTGAATTTGTTCGATTAAATGCAAAAATAGGTGCAATTTTTACTGTTATTCAGGCAAATAAAGGAATGGATAATTTTCAAGAATTGAAAAACGAAAGTTCACAAATGCTGGATGATAACGTGAAAAGACTAAAAGAACAGTTGAATGATTCGGAAATACCTGAAGAAACGAAAGACGAAATACGAAAAACTATTGCTGAATTGACAGAAAATACTAAAAAATTAGAAGATTACTGGGTGAAAAATAAAAAATGGGCAGATTTCATAATATCTGGTGTCGAGGATATTACCGATATTTTTGTTTCGGAGGAAGATATTGAATTGGTGAAAAAACATGAAGCCGAAATCATGGAAGCTTATACCGGTATTCAAATAGATTAAGGTCTTTTTATTTAATTATCAGCGTATTGTCTCAGACAAAGAATTAAAGAAAGTGAATACTTTCATGCTTATTCATAAAAATAAATTACCTTTGTATATATTTTAATATTTCGAAAAAATTAATTCAGTATTTAATTTGTTATAAATTACTGATTTTGTTGAAATACGATAAGTGCAAAAGCAATATTAAAGCATGAAGTGCTTATGAATAATATTCTATGATTAAGAAAAAAGTACATAAATTCAAATTTTATAAGCGTTATCATAAATATATTGGTCTTTCGGTTGCTGTATTTTTTATACTTTTTAGCCTGACAGGGATATTACTCGGAATTAAAAAAGAAACAAACTTATTGCCGAAAACTATAAAAGGATCTAGTTTTGATTTGCAAGAGTGGATTTCTTTTAGTGAAATAGAGAGGATAGCAATACTTGAAATAGATAAAAAAGTAGAAAATCCAACAATAGATAAAATAGATGCACGTCCGTCGAAAGGAATTGTAAAAGTTATTTTTAAGCAAGAATACTGGGAAGTACAGATAGATGCTACAACAGGAGAAGTATTATCGACAGAAAGGCGTTATTCCGATTTGATTGAAAATATCCATGATGGATCTATTTTAGGCAATTTATTTAAAATTTCCTATAATTTACTAGGCGGTGTATTTGCTTTATTCTTAGTTGCTTCTGGTTTTTTGATTTGGATGTTGCCACGCAAAATAAAAAAAATAAAACAAAATTTGGATCAAAGTTAAATGATCTTCTTTAAATAATGAAAAATATGACTATTATTGATATTAAAATGGTTCTAATTGTTTTGGCTTTAGTTTTATATGTAATATCTCTTGTTTTGCGACGATCAAATGCACAAGCAGGAAAAATAACTGCTTATGTTGCTCTTTTGACATTACTCGTTTCTGTAGTATTGAAAATTGTGGAATAAAAGAAAGAAAAAAATGTGCCCGGAACAAGAGTCGAACTTGCACTCTCAAATCGAGAACATGGCCCTCAACCATGCGCGTCTACCAATTCCGCCCCCCGGGCTTTGAGTTTTGCGATGCAAAGCTAGTCAATTTTATGTAATATCAAAAGCTTAACTCTTCTTTTTTGCAAAATAAGGAATTGGACAAAATTAATTGGATATTTACTTAATTATAATTTACTGATTACGTGAGTTTTTATTGAATAATATGTATTTACAGAATTATGTAAGCAACATCAAAAAGGTCGAATAAAGGTTCAACTAGTAAATGCAACGTTTCAAACGGCTAATTGAATGGACTTTATATTTTTCTTTTTTTTCAAAA
>JAOZTL010000137.1 GCA_029942205.1 Bacteroidales bacterium
TGTTTGAAGACTCCGAACACAAAATATGGGTAGGTACGGATGGTGGTCTTAATATTATTGATCCAAAAACGGAAACTGTCCTTTCGTACTATAGCAATTCTGAAAATTCGGTAAATACTTTGTTAAGCAACTACATACGAGCCATTTTTGAAGATCAAACGGGTGTAATGTGGGTAGGTACAGTTGGCGGTATGAATAAATACAACCCGAGGCAATTGAAATTTAAGCATTTCAAAACGGGAAGAGTACTGCATTTGGAAACTCGAAGCGAAAAAAAGAAATTTAATGACGTTGTATGGCATATTTTGGAAGATTCGCAAAAAAATATTTGGGTAGCTACAATGAATAATGGATTGTTTCGCTACCCGAAAGGCAAAATTGGTACTTCAGACTATACACATTTTACGGCATCGGAAACAAAAAAATCATTATCCAATAATACTATTTTTAAAATACAAGAAGACAAAAAAGGCTTCATTTGGCTAGCCTCTATAGGACTGAGCCGTTATGATCCAAAATCAAACACTTTCCGACATTATCTGCACGATCCCAAAAATGATAGAAGCCTGCCTTCCAAAATCGTTTTTGATTTTGTGATCGATAAATTAAATTATTTGTGGCTAGCAACTGATTCTGGTATTTGCCGATTCAACCCCGTTACTGAGCAATTTCTGCTACTTAAATATGATCCCAACGATGAGCAATCGCTTACCAAAGGCTGGGCTTTTTCTGTCTATATCGATCATGCCGATAGCTTATGGGTGGGCACACAAAATGGACTGAACGTCATTTCATTAGCCAACATAGACTCGGTACATACCGAAAACAATAAATTCACCCGAATATTTGACACAAATACCGATTTGAAACAAACACAATTAAATATAAATGACATAATTGAAGATAGAAAACGTCAAATTTGGATTTCATCACAAAAAGGAATATTTAGATATAATCCTGTAAGCAAACAAATAAAACAATACAAAATAAACGACGGATTACCAAGCAATTCGGTGTATAGCTTAACAGAGGACGACAATGGGGCTATTTGGCTGGGAACAAGTAATGGTGTGTCTAAATTTGACCCTATCAATTCTATTTTTGTGAATTACACCATTGACGAAGGTTTACAAAGCAATGAATTTAATAGTGGTGCAAATTTTAAAAGTAAAGATGGTCGAATATTTTTGGGGGGTATCAACGGCTTCAATATTTTTCATCCAGATAGCATACAAGCCAACACACAAGCACCAAACGTTGTTATTACAGGTTTTCGTGTATTTCAAGAAGTAATTGGTGCTGGTGATATTCGCCATGGAATAAAAACGTTGGGTAAAGTAATTTCTCAAACAAATGAACTGTTTTTAAGCTATCAAGATAATTTTTTCAGAATAGATTTTGCAGCCTTACACTTTGCTGCTCCGAATAGAAACCAATATGCTTATTATTTAGAAAATTTCGAGAACGAATGGAATTATTCTGGTAATAAAAATTGGGCTAATTATACCAATGTGCCTCCAGGTACTTATATTTTTCATGTCAAAGCAAGTAATAACGATCAATTGTGGAATAATAAAGACATTCAACTTATCATCCACATAAAACCACCTTTTTGGCAGACAGGAATATTTTATTTTTCAATCTCCATATTCATTATTCTACTCATCATATTGATAATAAAGCTACGAGAATACAGTCTCCGAAAAGACAAAATCAGGCTAGAGCAAGAAGTCATGGAGCGTACCGAAGAGATAACGGCTACTCAAGAAGAATTGAAACAAACAAGTGTTTTTATCGAAGCCATCATTGCTAATGCCTCCGACGGAATTGTTGTGGTCGATTTCGATACACGTATTATCATGGTAAATCCTGCTCTTGAAAGAATACTTGGATATTCTGCAGATGAATTATTTAATCTCCCATTTCAAAAATTTACACCCCCAAAATGGCATCAAATAGACGATGATGCTTTTGAAAAATCCAAAAAAGGTGAGCATGTTTCTTACGAAAAAGAGTACATTTGTAAAAATGGCTACACTATTCCTGTAAGCATCAATACCGCCCTAATGTCTATTCGCGACCAAGTCCCGTCGGTAATGGCTATCGTTCGAGACATGACTCTAATTAAAAAACGAGAAATGGAACTCGAAAAATACCAAGAACATTTGGAAAATATGGTTCAAGAACGAACTGCTGAACTCGAAATATCCAAAGAGAAAGCAGAGAAAGCAAGCATGCTCAAGACGGCTTTTCTCCATAATTTATCACACGAAGTACGTACACCAATGAACGCCATTATGGGCTTTTCGGATTTACTCGGAGATGATGACCTCCCTGCCGAATCGCAAAGCAAATTCATTGATCTGATACAACAAAATTCGCATGAATTAATGTCTATGATTGATGATATTGTTGCTTTATCAAAATACCAAACAAACGACTTGACTATCGATAAAACTGAATTTTTATTATCCAGCATTATTAATGAACTACAACACGAAACTCAACTTGCCCTACGTGTAAAAAATAAAACACACATTCATTTAGTACAAAATAAAATACAAGAAGATTTATCCATCAAAAGCGATCGAGATAAAATAAAACAAATTTATGCTCGCTTGATTGATAATGCCATAAAATTTACGGATGAAGGGGAAATTGAATTTGGCTATCGCTTAGAGAAAGAAAACAATTCGGTCATTTTGTTTGTTAAGGACACTGGTATCGGAATAAAAAAAGAAAAACATGCAGATATTTTCATAAAATACATCAAAGAAGAAGGACAAACTGATCGAATTTATAGAGGTATTGGTTTAGGCTTATCACTGATTTCCAGCTTGGTGGAGCTTTTAGATGGAGAAATATGGCTAGAATCGACAGTAGGGAAAGGAAGCTTATTTTTTGTTCGATTTCCTCGAAACAATATGCTATAATTTAACAAACAAGTAAAGTCAAAAGACCTTGTTTGATGTTACTTACACAATTCTGCAAATCCATAAGATTCAATGAAATACAAAATTATTAATGTAAGCTTAATTTTGTCCTCCCACTTAAATAGACAAAATTAAATTTATAATCATTTCTTGATAAGTTATTGATTATGAAAGTCATTACACCAGTGTGTAAGCAACATCAAATAGGTCGAAAACCTTAGTTTTTTAAGTTTTTATCCGTACATTTGCAAAGGAAAATTTATGATCTGATTATTAAGGCAAATTGAAATCCTTATTATCTAAAAAAAGCTTAATCATCTCTTATAAAAGTACCGATTAAATTTCTAAGTGGAGAACATAATTAATTAACAACTATTTTTTTTGTATTTCATTGAAAAATATAGACTTACAAAATTGCGTAAGCAATATCAAAAAGGTCGAAGACCTTAAAATATACAAATAATAAACAAATGACAGTAAATAATCAATTAGCAGACGAACTAAACGCCTCGCTTAAAGGAAAGTCAATACCCGATCAATTAGCATTTATTGCAGATAAATTTGAAAATGAAATTATTTTTTCTACCAGTTTTGGTCAAGAAGATCAAGTAATTACCGACTTCATCTTTCGTAATCAGCATGCCATCAAAGTATTTACGCTAGACACTGGACGCATGTTTGAAGAAACATACAAAGTGCTACAAAAAACAAGAGAAAAGTATGAACAAACTATTCGTTGTTACTTTCCACAACAATCATCTGTTGAACAATTAGTTACCAAAAAAGGAGCGTATAGCTTTTACTCCTCTATAGAAAATCGAAAAGAATGCTGCCACATCCGAAAAGTAGAACCGTTACAACGAGCATTGGCTGGCAACAAGTGCTGGATAACAGGGCTACGTGCCGCACAATCGACTGCACGACACGATCTTCCTCTTTTTGAATACGACCCTGCTTTCGACATTATCAAATTCAACCCTTTGCTAGAATGGCAACTAAGCGATGTTACCGATTATTTGTATAAAAACAACATCCCGTATAATTCACTTCACGACAAGGGTTTTGTGAGTATTGGATGTGCTCCGTGTACACGTGCCATCAAAAAAGGTGAAGACCTACGTGCTGGACGATGGTGGTGGGAAGACAACAGTAAAAAAGAATGCGGCTTGCACGAAACAAGTGAAATGGAAAATAATACAAACTCAATAGCAAAACCTCTAATTAAATAGAATTTCGTTATTATCATTATTACTTACGCAATTCTATTAATCCCTACAATTAATTAAGATACGCACAAAATGAACTTAAAATACAGCACTTCCTGCTATTTAATGTTGATTACGTTCTTGTGCCAGACTATTATAATCAATAACTTTAAAAAATAATTTTGTGATTAATTTTGTCCTTATTACTTACTTAGATGCCGCTTATGCTTGAATTTGATGCGATACTTGTTTTTGTCGTTATTATTTTTCTTTTTATATCGCTTTATAAAGAAATTGTAGGTCCTGGGCTTACTTTTATCATTGCAGTAGGTATACTGGGGGTGTTTAGGGTATTGTCTCCAAGCGAAATATTAAGTGGATTTGCAAATGAGCAAATTATTGTCATTATTATGCTTTTATTATTGGGCGAAATATACCGACAAACATCTGTCTTGGATATTATGTTTGATAAATTATTTAAAAGAACAAAAAAACCACGTAGTTTTCTAATTAAAATCATTTTAGTTGTTGCTCCGATGTCGGCTTTTTTAAATAATACGCCACTTGTTGCTATACTAATGCCCTACATACACACGTGGAGCAAAAAAAATAAAGTTACCGTATCCAAGCTACTTATGCCACTTTCGTTTGCAGCTATTATAGGCGGAAGTGCCACTTTGATAGGTACTTCTACCAATTTGATTGTAAATGGACTCGTCATCGATCAAAACATCATTCCGAATCTGCAACCACTTGGTATATTTGAGTTTTCGTATGTTGGCGTTCCAATGATTTTTATTGGCTTTTTCTATTTGGTATTTGTGGCATACAAAATACTTCCTAATCACAAAACTGTAACCGAAACCTTTAGTGATCAACGCCTATACCAAGTAGAAACGCATATCAAGAAGGGAAATGAATTTATCGGCAAAACCATCCGTGAAGCACAGTTTTTAGACAAAGACGGACTAAACTTGTCTAAAATCATACGTAAAAATTCATCCATTCCGCAACTTGCCGATGATACCATTATCGAAGTAGAAGACACCCTTTTCTTTTCGGGAAAGACTGAATTAATCGCCGAACTCGTCAATTCTGACCCAACAATGGTGATTCCTTCCGTCGGGATGTTTACCAGAAAAAAACACTTGGAAGTGGTAGAAATTGTAATTTCACACAAATCGCATTTGATAGGAAAAACACTCAAAAAAATTAATTTCAGACGGCAATACGATGCCACTGTAATAGCCATACACCGCAATGGCGAACAAATATCAAGAAAAACAGAAGATACCGTCCTAAAAGCTGGTGATGCTTTGCTGATTCTTTCGGGCGATGCTTTTGCCGAAAGCTACAAAAAAACACTCGACTTTTACGTTATCTCTAAAGTGAAAGAAATAAGACGACTAGGCTTTGCCAAAACAGCCACGCTTATTATCGGTACTTTTGTGGTCATTATTCTTAATTTGATCGGATTCAGCTCTTTATTCATGGGATTACTTGTTCTGATTACGCTTGCGCAACTTATGAAAATAGCTAAACCTAAAGACTTAGCTCAAAGTATTGATTATGATTTGGCTCTAATCATTGCCATGTCGTTGGCATTAGGCACGGCAATGATAAAAACAGGCGTAGCAGATATTATCTCACATTGGGTGATTCGTATTTTTATTCCGCTGGGCGAAATTGGCATCTTAGCAGGAATATACCTCATCACATCCATACTTGCTGCGTTTATTACCAATAAAGCTGCTGTTGCCATTATTTTTCCTATTTCGCTCACGCTTGCCAATAATCTAAATTTGCCCACCACGCCATTTATTCTCGTGGTAGCCTATGCGGCGGCGGCTAATTTTATGACTCCCATCGGTTATCAAACCAATTTAATGGTATACGGTCCTGGGGGATATAGATTTCGTGATTTCATAAAAGTGGGTACACCATTGACTATTATTTACATGGTCGTCGCTATTTTAATTTTAAATTTTGTCTATTTCTAAGGTCTTCAGACTTCGTCTGTTTTGATTGTGTTTAATAAATTTAAGTACAATAATTTCACATAAGTCGCAACATCAAAAAAGGTTAAAAACCGTATAAAAAAATAAGAATATGAATATTTCGGTAGTAATTGCTTTATATAACGAAGAAGAATCGCTCAACGAATTGACCGACTGGATCAAGCGTGTAATGCTTGCTCATAAATTCAGCTACGAAATTCTATTGGTAGACGATGGTAGCAACGATAGATCTTGGGAAATTATCGAACAATTACAACAAGCGGATAAGCAAATACGAGGAATCAAATTTCGTCGGAATTATGGCAAATCGCCTGCGCTGTATTGTGGATTTGAAGCAGCCGAAGGCGAGGTTATCATCACGATGGATGCCGACCTGCAAGACAGCCCCGATGAGATTCCCGAATTGTACCGAATGATAAAAGAAGATAAGTTTGATTTGGTGTCGGGATGGAAAAAGAAACGATACGACCCACTAGCAAAAACCATTCCAAGTAAACTGTTCAACTGGACGGCACGCACCATCACGGGCATTAAATTGCACGATTTCAATTGTGGGCTAAAAGCATACCGCAACACCGTAATCAAAAGCATCGAAGTATACGGCGAAATGCACCGATACATTCCCGTACTTGCCTATCAAGCGGGCTTTAAGCGGATTACCGAAAAAGTAGTGCAGCACCAAGAACGAAAATATGGCGTATCCAAATTCGGAATCGAGCGTTTTATTAATGGCTTTCTGGATATGATGTCGGTTGTTTTTATCTCCAAATTTGGCAAAAAACCTATGCACTTTTTTGGGCTACTCGGATCGCTGAGTTTCCTTGTCGGATTTGCTGTTTTGATCTATCTCAGCTTTATGAAAATATTCTTTCATGCTTACAACATGACCGACAGACCATTGTTTTTCCTCGGATTTCTATCTATTATATTCGGAACACAATTATTTTTGACTGGATTTTTAGCCGAACTCATTGCCCGATCGTCTGCCGATCGTAACAACTATCAAGTAGAAAAAAGAACAAAAATAGACAACCCATAAAGCCGTACCACATCCACACCACAGAACCATGCCACAGCGTGGCTCGTAAACCTAACCTTAACCCGACTTACGCATTTTTCCCCGAAAAAAAAAAACAACAACTAATTTCGACTAATTTGACTATCTATTAGTCTGATAATCAGTAAAAGCTCTTGACTAAATCAATTGTTGTCCCCGAATCATATTTGTTTTATGATTGAAAGTTTATTAAATTTGTAGCATGTTTATCAAGACAATTGTAAAAACAGATAAAAAAACAAAAAAGCGTTATGAATATTATCGTTTATGCGAAGGATATCGCATAGGAAATAGTGTTCGTCATCGTACGATTGTAAGTATGGGGAAACTTGAAGGTGTTGATAATAAGAAAGACAGGAAGTTTTTAGCTGATTTGATTGAGAGTAAACTAAAAGGTGAAAATACTTTTTTCTCTTT
>JAOZTL010000138.1 GCA_029942205.1 Bacteroidales bacterium
ACAAATTTAAGTAGAGAAATAAGCATCGTTGGACGTAAAGAAGTATTAACAGGAAAAGCTAAATTTGGAATTTTTGGTGATGGAAAAGAAATTGCACAACTTGCATTAGCAAAAACATTTCGAGAAGGAGATTTTCGATCAGGGTATTATCGTGACCAAACATGGCTGATGGCTGCTGGAATTTTTAGTGCCGATGAGTTTTTTGCACAACTTTATGGCGATACCGATTTGGAGAAAAATCCAGCTCACGGTGGACGATTGATGAATAACCACTTTGCGACTCGGAGTTTGGACGAAAAAGGAAATTGGAAAAATCTTACAAAACAAAAAAATTCGTCGCCCGATATTTCACCTACCGCAGGACAAATGCCTCGCTTGCTGGGCTTGGCTTGGGCTTCAAAATTATACCGTCAAAACACTGATTTATATTCATTTAACAACTTTTCAATAAAAGGAAACGAAGTTGCTTTTGGTTCGATTGGTGATTCGAGCACTTCGGAAGGACATTTTTTTGAAACACTGAATGCGGCAGGCGTTTTGCAAGTTCCGATGGCTATTTCGGTTTGGGATGATGGCTGGGGAATATCTGTTCCGAATAAATATCAAACAACCAAACAGAATATTTCAGAATTACTGAAAGGCTTTGAGCGTGAGGATGATAACGAAGGATTTGTTATTATGAAAGCAAAAGGCTGGGATTATGCTGGCTTGTGCGAAATGTACCAAAAAGGAATAGAAATTTGTAGAACCGAACATGTGCCTGTATTGTTTCATGTTAGTGAAATGACTCAGCCTCAGGGGCATTCCTCTTCTGGTTCGCACGAACGCTACAAATCCAAAGAGCGACTGGCTTGGGAACTAGAATATGATCCGATTCTAAAAATGCGAGAATGGATATTGGAAACAAAAATAGCAACTCCAATAGAATTGGATTCGTTGGAGGCTGAAGCTAAAAAAGAAGCACTAGAGGCAAAAAAGCGAGCTTGGACGAATTTTACAACACCAATTATCAAAGAAAAAAATGAAATATTACAATTAATTGAAAATAAAAGTTGTGTTTGTGCTTCTACAAATAATGATAAAATAACAAAATATAAAAATGAATTAAGACGAATATTACATCCGACACGAAAAGACAATTTTAGTATTGTCAAAAAAATACTCCGACACGTTTGTCATACTTGTCCGCAACGAGAGTTTTTGCATCAAAATCTATCTGCATGGTTAAAAGAGAGTTATAAATTAAATATTGATAGGTATAGTAGTCATACTTATAGTGAATCAAAGCAAGCTGCTTTACTTGTAAAGCCAGAGAAGATCGCATATTCCGAAAAATCAAAACTTGTTAATGGACGTGAAATATTACGAGATAATTTTGATAAATTATTTGAAAAATATCCACTATTAATTACTTTCGGTGAGGATACTGGTCGTATAGGCGGAGTGAATCAAAGTTTGGAGGGTTTGCAACAAAAATATGGAGAATTACGAATTGTAGATACAGGTATTCGAGAAGCAACAATTATAGGGCAAGCTATTGGTTTGGCATTGAGGGGTTTTCGTCCAATTGCCGAAATTCAATATTTTGATTATTTACTGTATGCATTACAAACAGTAAGTGATGACTTGGCTACTATTCATTATAGAACGAAAGGTGGACAAAAAGCTCCCTTGATTATCAGAACACGAGGGCATCGGCTAGAAGGTGTTTGGCATTCTGGCTCACCGCTGAGTATGGTAATAAACTCAATACGAGGTGTATACGTCTGTGTTCCTCGTAATATGACACAAGCTTCAGGTTTTTATAACAGCTTACTCGAATCGGATGATGCTGCATTGGTAATTGAGCCACTAAATGCTTACCGATTGAAAGAAAAAATGCCCGAGAATATTGGCGAATATAAAATTCCACTTGGTGTGCCTGAAATTTTACAGCAAGGAACTGATTTAACGATTGTTACGTATGGTTCTTGTGTACGAATAGCTCAAGACGCTGTAAGTCAATTGTCTGAATTTAATATTTCGTGTGAGCTGATTGATGTACAAACGTTGTTACCTTTCGATTTGGAGCATAAAATTATGGAATCGATACAAAAAACAAATCGTGTTTTGTTTTTTGATGAAGATGTACCTGGTGGCGCAACGGCTTTTATGATGCAAAAAGTAGTAGAAGAGCAACAGGCTTATCAGTATTTAGATTCTAAGCCTCAGACACTTACAGCAAAAGAACATCGCCCTGCTTATGCTACGGATGGTGATTATTTTTCAAATCCGAATGCCGAAGATGTTTTTGAAATTGTGTATGAAATGATGCACGAAGCAAATCCTAAGAAATATCCAGAACTTTACAGTTCAGTTTAATAATATAAAAAAACAGTAATCATCTGAAATCTAAGTGATTACTGTTTTTATTATTTTGTAAATGGGAGAATAAAACTAACTTAATATCTACATTACTTCTTCTATACTTGACTTTATTAATTGGAAAGTCTCTTCTATATTGTTATCTAAACCAACAGAAAAACGAATAAGCCCTTCGGACATGCCCATTTCGCGCTGTACGTCTTCAGGAACTTCAGAAGAAGTACTTTTACCCGAATTGCTGAATAATGTTTTGAAATAACCTAAGCTAACTGCCAGATAACCAACGCCTTTATCTTGCATGCGTTCCATTATTTCATTTGCTTTTTCTGCTGTTCCCATGTCAATAGCAAGTAAGCCACTATAACCATACTCTTGATTCATCAAGCTTGTCATTTTTTCATGGTATCTATCTGTTTTTAATCCAGGATAGTTTACTTTTACCCCCATTTTTTTTAGTTTCTCGGACAAGTACATTGCATTACTTCCGTGTTGTTTCATTCGGATATGCAAAGTGTGTAAATTTTTCAGAATACTTGACGATCGTAATGGATCTAAAACAGGACCTAAAAGCATGGAAGTTCCGTTATTCACGTCTATTAGAGAGTTGATGAAATTTTCGTCGGCACAAATAGCTCCTGCAACAGCATCGTTTTTTCCATTAATGAATTTTGTCATACTATAAACGACAATATGTGCTCCAAGTTGGAATGGAGAAATAACCATTGGAGTAAATGTATTGTCTACAACAAGTTTAATATTGTTTTTATTTGCAATAGCTGCCATTGCAGGAATATCCGACATTTGCAATAGAGGATTAGATAAACTTTCTGTGTAAATCAATTTTGTATTTGGTCTTATTGCTTTTTCGATAGCATCCAAATCTGTTGGATTAACAAAAGTTACTTCTATGTTAAATTTAGGAAGGTAATTTTTAAAAAAAGCAAATGTTCCTCCATAAGTTGTTACGCTAGAAATCAAGTGATCGCCAGCATTACAAAGTTGCAATATTGCGTTGGTGATAGCTGCCATTCCTGATGCTGTAACCCAAGCCGATTCTGTTCCTTCCATTGCTGCCAGTGCGTCGGATAAGTATTTATTGGTTGGATTCCAGTGTCTTGAATACAAAAAACAGCCTTCTGCCTCGCCATGGAATGTGTCAAGCATGGTGTCTGCACCTAAAAAGGTAAAGGTCGAAGAGTCAGTAATTGATGGATTTACGCCTCCATATTCTCCAAATTGTTCTAGCCGTTGTACGGCAGTTGCTGGATCAAATTTCATAATAATATGCTTTAGATTAAAATTTTAGATAACCGTATGAAATAAGAACAAAATTAAGAATTTAATTTCAGTTTATCTAATTTCAGGCATTATTTTTTATGATTTATAAATATAAAAGCAGTATAGGTATTAATTTAATATTTTAAGAGAATTTACTTTTTATTTTCTCCAACCAATCATTATATTTGCGAGAAAAATAACTACGTTTAACTGTTTCTTCGGTATAGTAGCCACTTTCTGTTCCATAAGCATGAGAATATTCAAACCCAGCACCATAAGTAGTGCTATAAGCCGATGAAGCGTCCACACCATTAATTAATAAACCTAAATTTCTAAATTTTCCGCTTTTCTGTAAATCACTTAAAATTTTCAATGCATTTTTGTTTGTATAATTTTGTCGAATAACATAAATATTGGCATCCGAGAATTTTGTCAGGAGCATAGCATCCGTAACGATCGCTACGGGCGGAGTGTCAATAATGACATATTCAAATTCGGTCATTGCTTCTTCTAAAAAAGTCTCCATCCGCTTAGACTCTATCAATTCTGCAGGATTCGGAGGAATAGGTCCCGATGGAGCAATGTATAAATTCTCGATATGTGTTTTTTTGATAATATCTTTATATTCATGATAACCTCCAAGTAATGTACTTATTCCTTTGCTATTATCTATATCAAAATTAATGTGAGTTTTTGGTTTTCGTAAATCTAAACCTATCACAAGAGTGCGTTTGTTTGACATTGCAAAAACGGAAGCTAAATTGACCGAACAGAATGTTTTTCCTTCGCCACCAGTCGTCGAGCTGACCGAAATTACTCGACTCCGTTCGTTTACTAGTAAATACTGCAAATTCGTTCGTACAGCCCTAAATGCCTCTGAAATAGGAGATTGAGGATTTTCATAAACAGGAAGTTCTGTTTTTTTATCATTTTTACCAATTGTTCCAACAATAGGAATATTAACGTGTTGCTCAATATCACTTTTATCAACAATTTTGGTTCGGAAAAATTCACGTGCAAAAACAAAAAGCATTGGAAATAAAAGTCCTAATAATAATGCTTTATTTCTATTTTGGCTTGTATTTGGCGATTGTCTATTGGCATTTAAAACGTCAGCTTTATCCAATATTCTTGAGTCTGAACGATTGGATGCTTGTGTTATGCCAGCTTCGGTGCGGCGTTCGAGAAGAAAAGTATAGAGCTGATCGTTTAGCTTAAATTTCCGTGAAATATTGAGCATTCGTCGCTCTACAATTGGCAAATCTAGTATTCTTTCTTCTAATTTTGCTAATTCTTTATTTTGTTCTGTTAAATTTTTAATCGTTATTTCAATACTTTTTTCTATATGTGTTTTTAGCGATATTCGGTATGTTTCTAGCTTATGATCAAGCATTTCCATATTTGGCAAGTTTCCTTTTACCGATAGTTTCAGAATATCTCGCTCAGAATTTAATATCGCTATTTCGTTAATTACAGTTATCAATAATTCATCATTAATTCCCATTATTGTTGGCGATATTATAGCTTTTAATTCTGGATTTTTGTTTATTTCACTGCCAATAAATTGATAATAATTCAATCTTAGTTTAGTTAATTTCCTTTCTTTCTCTAATTCTTCAAGTTGTCCTAATAATAATTCTCCTTCTTGGCTAATGTCTATGCCTTTATTTGCTTGTCTGTAAAATTGTAATTTATCTTCTGTTTTTTGTAATGAATCTACCACTACTTCTAATTGCATATCAATAAATTCAATGGTACTTTGCGCAATTTGGTTTTTTTCATTCAACCCATTTTGCTCATAAACACTGATTATTGTATTTAAGAAATCGACTTCTTTTTGTGGCACTGTACCTACAATCCATAACCATAAAATAGTACTCGATTTGGAACGAAGATCGACTTGCAAACGTGATGAATATGAATTTATTAATGAATTTCTGTCATTAAAATAAAAATAATATTTTTTTTTCTCCATCACATTATCATAAGCATAATTTAATCTCCAGTTTATTTTAAATTTAAAATTATGCTCATTAAATGTATCACCAAATTTCATTTTTTTAGAGAAATTTTCATTAATACGAAGTGTATATTCTTCCTGCGATTTAATCTCAATATCAATACGTTGCCATTTTTGTTGAAGGCTAAGTGAATCAAATTCAATGACGAAAGGAGATTTTTTATATAACTCAACATCATACCAAATTGGTGATTTACCAAAATAGCTTACATCAAAATCCAGCTCTTTCATCGCTTGTTCTGTCAAGAAATAAGATTTTAAAACGCCTATTTCATTATCTAAATTGACACTAGAACCAAACATTTGTAAGCCACCAACTAATTGATTCGTATTTTTTCCTTTATTTGCAATCAGAATCGTTGCATTTACGGCATAAGTAGGCACCGAATTTCTATTGGAGTAGTAAGCAATACCAAGCGATACAGCCCCTGAAATAACAAATAAATACCAAAAAGCAATTAACTTAAAAATATATTTTTTTACATCAAATGATTGGTTTGATATATTAAAATTATCTTCCATTTTATTTAGATAAATTGATAATAAAAAATAAAGTTGTTACTGTTGCTGTTACTGTCGAAATAATGGTACTGTAGTCTGCAAGTGCCATTCGTATTGTTTTCGATCGCAAAGGCTGCAATATTATTACATCATTCGGATGTAAATAAAAATCATCTGATTCTAATAAATGACGCTCCGAAATATCCAAAAGCATTGTTTTAGATCCTTCTTCTGTTTTTCTGATAATCAGTAGTATACGCTTATCCGCATAGGCTGTTGTTCCTCCTGCGACAGCCAAAGCATCCAATATGGATACTCGATCTTCGTCAAAATAAAACACTCCAGTACTTTTAATTTCGCCTAAAAAAGTGATTTTAAAGCCTAAAAATCGAACTTTTACAGCAGCATCTTTTACTAATAAGTTAACTCGTTGTTGGATTTTATTCTTTGCTTCAGCAATCGTATGTCCTTTCAGAAAAATATCTCCAACAACAGGTATTTTTATAAAGCCTGAATCGCTTAATTCTATTCCATCAAGATATCTTCCTTCTATTCCCGAATTTCCTAAATCGCTTTTAGACGATTCTATGTTGAAATATTTACTAATTTCGGGATCTGGAGTAGAAATATTGACATAAACAAGGTCGCCAGCGCGCAGTGTATATTCAGGAAATTTATTTTTATATTCTGTGCGTGAATCACCAACAAAATCATGTTTAGCATATAAATAATTATATTTATTCACCTTACAAGATGAAAATAATAATAAAATAATGATAGGAAAATAAATTGTCTTTTTTAGCATATTACAGTATTTATTCTGATTTTCTAATCTTGCTTGCCGTATATTGTCTTTTATCTATTTATTATGATGTTTTAACACCGTATGAAATATGATTCTAAAATAGAAAGTGTATTTTTACACATAAATTATTAATTAATTACAAAAAAATAATTATATATTTATGTTTAGATAAATCATTGATTGTGAGAGTTTCATATAAGTGTGTAAGCAATATTAAATAGCACTTAGTGCTTACAAGTGCATAAATCACATAAAATTAGATCGAAGACCTTACTACAAAGTTAATATTTTTTTTTTATTCATAACTAAAGTGATTCTATATCTTTAGGAACATAGCTTATTTAATTTGCGTTTCTTAAGTTCTTTGATTTTTTTAATGTTGCTTATGCATTAATGTAAAAACTGTCATAATTATTGTAGCATTTTTGCAAAAAAAAAAATAGAAGTTTTATCTTAAATTATACTGAATTGCTGTTATAATTGTGATTTAGAAAATGAATTATTTTTTGTTTGTTTTTATTCATAAAATTCTTGCATAACCTGTGTTATGGAATAATTTTATGAATGAAAACAGGCAGAAAAGAAACGTTTTAAATTCATAATTATGATAGCATTTCAGT
>JAOZTL010000139.1 GCA_029942205.1 Bacteroidales bacterium
TATAAACAGTGCAAAAATAATGAAACAAGCAGGTATTTCAGCAGAACAAATACAAGCAGCAACAGGACTAACAATACAAGAAATCAGCGATTTATAAATTCAAAAAATAAAACGAACAAAGCCTCAAGCACAAACGTGAACTATGTCAGTTTTTTTTATTTCAAGAAAATCTTTACTAAGGAACATAAATTAAATAAGCTATAATATAGGCAAACTTGCTTTGTTCTTTAACTACTTTAAAAAACAGAAAAATGTTTGATAAAAAAATAAAAATCATTCGTTACCTTTGATTTTATTTGAATGAAAAAATAAGGAAGCCAAGAAAATATTTATTATGAATTATCAATCATTCACATAAGTAAATAACTATATTTTAATCACTTATACTGAAATGCTCTCATAATTATGAATTTAAAACGTTTCTTTTCTGCCTGTTTTCACTCATAAAAACAAACAAAAATTCATTTTCTAAATCACAATTATAAAAGCAATTCAGTATATAAAAAAGCAAAAATATGAAAAAAACACTAATAAGTATATTTGTCCTTTTTATAGGATTTACAAGTTGCTCGCAAACGAAACAAATATTACAGCAAAAAGGAACAACTGTACTCTCTTTTTCAGGCTCATACCGAACGGTAATGGGTGTAATGAACCCACTAAGTTGTTATTGTTTTAATGGAGGATATTTAAAAATCAGTGAGGAGGAGCAAATAAGTATTAGTTTCGATGAGTTGAAAATTAATAAAGTAAAAAGTGGTAAAATCACTGTAACAGGATATTATGAAGCGATAGAGCACGAATCTAGTGCAAATGATCCTTGCCCAGGTGGTACACGAAAAATATTTATTGTCGAGTCATTTGAACGGAATGACTGATTCACTCTTTAAGATCTTCGATCTTTTTTGATGTTGCTTGTGCACTTGTGTGAAATCTTTATAATCAATAATTTACTTGGAAATAAATATTCAATTAATTTTGTCCTCACACTTTAAGATCTTCGATCTTTTTTGATGAGAAAGAAAAAAGTGTAAATTTGTATTTTGAATTTAAGGTCTTTGATCTTTTTGATTTCGCTCACAGATCAATAATAAAGCACTCAGAACCAGTGATTTATTAAAAAAAAATATTTTATCCACTTACTTACGAATAAAACATGATACAGATCGACCAAATAAGTGAATTGGTAAAGCGCAAGGATGTGCTGAGGAGGCATCTTTGACATTGCTGATAAAAAAAACCAACTCGAAATAGAAGAAGAACGAACACAAGTACCTGATTTCTGGGATAATCCTCAAAAGGCAGAAGTACAATTGCGGAAAGTAAAAAATATCAAAACATGGATTGATGATTATCAAGAAGTGGAAATGATGTTGGATGATTTGCAGGTTCTTTGGGATTTTTATAAAGAAAAAGAAGCCACCGAATCTGAGGTGAAAAAGCAATACGAAACAGCAAAAAAAAAGATAGAGGCGCTCGAATTAAAAAATATGCTTCGTGAAGACGAAGATGCGTTGAGTGCCATTCTAAAAATTAATTCGGGAGCAGGTGGCACTGAAAGCCTTGACTGGGCAGGAATGCTGATGCGTATGTACATT
Source organism: Bacteroidales bacterium (assembly GCA_029942205.1). Lineage (GTDB taxonomy): Bacteria > Bacteroidota > Bacteroidia > Bacteroidales > JAOZTL01 > JAOZTL01. The sequence continues at coordinate 1,599 of JAOZTL010000139.1, forward strand.
CGTTGGGGTGAACAAAATGGCTACAAAGTGAAAGAGCTCAGCTATCAAGCTGGCGACGAAGTAGGCGTAAAATCGGTTACGCTTCAATTTGACGGCGACTTTGCTTATGGCTACTTGAAAAGTGAAAATGGCGTGCATCGTTTGGTGCGCATCTCGCCTTTTAATGCACAGGGGAAACGCCAAACAACTTTTGCTTCGGTATTTATTGCACCCATGATTGATGATAGCATCAAGATAGAGATTAGTCCAGCAGATATTTCATGGGAAACATTCCGATCGGGAGGTGCAGGCGGACAAAATGTAAACAAAGTAGAAACGGGCGTAAGGCTACGGCATGCACCTTCGGGACTGGTTGTTGAAAATACCGAATCTCGCTCGCAATTGCAAAATAAAGAAAATGCCATGCAATTGTTAAAATCGCATTTATACGAAATAGAATTGCGTGCACGTCGTGATAAACAAGCTGAAATAGAAGGAAATAAAAAGAAAATAGAATGGGGATCGCAAATACGAAACTACGTCATGCATCCGTATAAAATGGTGAAAGATATTCGGACTTCACACGAAAGTTCTAATGTACAAGCTGTTTTAGATGGCGATTTAAACGCTTTCATCAAAGCCTACTTGATGGAGTTTGGTGCAAATAAAAGACCTTAACTAAATAATTGATATGAATCGGAAAACTGAAAAAAAAATACTGGATGAAATCCGAAAAAGCGTATTAAACAAAGATAATGAGCTAAAAAAGAGGCAGGAAGAGAAAGAAATACAACAGGCAAATATCGAAGCTTTGGCAGAAATGACTTCTCTTTCGGAATCAGAAGTAAAACAAATCGCTCAACTGGTGCGTGATGAAGTAAGCAAGGATTATTATCAAAAAAGAAAGCGAAATATTTACATATTCAGTACTATTGCTGCAATTGTTTTAATTACGGTGTTCTTTTTATATGAGCCTGAACCTGAAGTGAATATTGTCGAAGAAACTTTTGATACCAATGCTGCTGGATGGGACGAATTTGATGAGTTTAAGTTTAAACGGTACATGAAAGACAATAGCTATATCTTTGAAACCAACGTAGATGGCTGGTGTTATTGGGACGATATTCCTGTAGATTTGCCTATAAATTACGCCGTTGAAGTTCGCTCAAAATGGCAAAAAGGAAAATTTAACAGCTATGGTTTTAGTTTACTCACCAGCGATGATGCTTATTTTTCGTTTCAAATAAGAGCAGATGGAGCGGCACATTTTGGAAAAACAGTAGAAGGAAAATGGGATATTGACGATTCTTGGCTAACGGGAAAAGCTTACGAATCGGGAGAACAAAAATCAAATGTACAACGTGTAGAAGTTCGTGGAATCAATTTTAAATATCTCGTGAATGGTAATTTTGTTCGTGAAGGAGTACTTGATTTGATTATCAATAACATTGGATTACGTAGTTGTGGCGAACAAATTATTGCGTTTGAAAGCATACGTGTCGTTGATTTAGATACCGATGAAGTAGTATTTCTTGAGGATTTCTCGACACCCAACAAATCGTGGAATCCATGCGGAAAAGTTACAAAACACTCTCGTTTTGAAAATGGAAGCTTTATTTTTAAAAGCAATACTGCTGATAACTGTTACTGGTCTACTAGTCAAAAATATGCATTAAGTCAAAATTGTGAAGTTTCGGTAGCCACCACTTGGCTCAAAGGCGAATCGTCGAGCTATGGTTTTATGATAATGCAAGACGAAGAAAATTATATTCTATGCAGCATGATTAATGATGGAAATGCTCGTTTGGTTGCCTGTGAATATGACGAATATATCAATATTCAGAATCATGTAAGTACTTCGTTTGATAGTGCTGGTAAAAACCAATTTACACAAAAAATAATTATTAAAGACGGCATGGTGCAGTATTTTATCAATGATCAATTCGTTCAAGAAATTGCGTTGGGAAGAGTAAATCCCCACTACCTCGGCGTGCGTGTTTGCGGAAAACAAACAGTGGCTTACGATCACCTTTCTGTTACCATTTTTGAATAAAAAAAAGCACTCCAATTAGAGGAGTGCTTTTAAATATCAATAATCAAGTAAATAGAATAACGCTTTTTCATTAAATTTAAAATATTTTTATGTAATTATTCGTGCCGTTGCTGTACCTATCAAACCTGCACTAATAGCCATGGAATGCGAACGACGTATTTTTTCGTGTTTGCGATACACGTAAGTAACACCGTATTCTTCCGATAATTTTCGCTTATCACCACTTGCCGATTCATGAAATATTTCCACTTCATTCCATATAGTTTGTATTAATTTATCACAATCCTGTCGCATACTTGATACTTTTTTTTGTGTGCGTAAAGTTGTTTCTTGTAATTTTTTTTGATAAAAAAAGGAATCTTTGAATGTAGAAAATTTAACGTTTACCATCGAAATTTTTGGGTTCGAGATAGGGACTCCTCCTTGATGAATACGTGTTGTTTCGCCAAAAATAATTTTTTCGCCCCATTCCAAAAGTAATTTTTCGGTGTTCAAATTTGGTAATTTTTTACCTATTTCATCCAAAGCATATAAACTTAATACTTTCTCGGATAGCTCGTTACGAATAATTGTAAAATTCAATACTTGCACGAAATGTGAAAGGTACAATTGAGCCGATTTTTGATGTTCAATATATTTTTTGTTTTCTTTAATTTGAATTTGGTATGCTTGCCGCTGATGAATAATTGCTTGTTCGTAGCGTGGCAAAATGGTTCGCAAGAGTACTAAGTTTTTTTGCGAAAATGCGAGTAAATTGGGATGCAAACCATTACTTTTATTCAATGCTTTTTTCATTACTCTAATTCGTGCTTTATCTGTATTTGGAAGTCTACGATATGGCATATTTTTTTGTTTTTAAATAAAACAATCTGTAATTTATATGTAAATTATTTGTATCGAAATTCAATTATTTTAATGCTAATTTCGTATTTTATTGAAATAGTATAGATTTACAGAATTGCGTAAGCAACATTAATTGGTCAAAGATCTTAAATAAATATAGAGGTGTTTTTTTTGAACTTAAAATTCAAAAATAATGCCATTAAGGTCTTTGATTTTTTTGATTTTGCTTACGTGTTTATGTAATATTTTTGTAACCAGCGATTTATGTGAGAAAAATAAATCTACTATTAATTTTGTACCTCTAAGGTTTTTGACTTTAATTGATTAAAAAAAACATTAATAAAAGGGAGACAGTCTAAAAACTGACAGATGAATAGTTTTATTAAAATTGCAGAAAGTAACTAATTCATTTATAGTTAATTTACGAATTCTTAGATCGATTTTTATGCAAATGTTAGCTTTTTATACCAAATTTATAAAAATAAAAAACTTGGAAAGTGCTTTAAAATACCTATTTTTGTACAAAGAAGGTTTTGATTATTGAAATTTTGCTAATTATACTGAAATGCTATCATAATTATGAATTTAAAACGTTTCTTTTCTGCCTGTTTTCACTCATAAAATTATTCCATAACACAGGCTATGCAAGAATTTTATGAATAAAAATAAACAAAAAATAATTCATTTTCTAAATCACAATAAAGATATAACAGCAATTCAGTATAAACAGAAACTGATTTGGGTAGACAAAAGAAAATTATAAAAAGATGAAAACAGGACTCGTTATAAAATCTACAGGAAGTTGGTACAAAGTGAAACACAATTTTGGTATCACCAATTGTAAAATAAAAGGAAAATTTAGGATAGAAGGCATACGTAGCACCAATCCGATAGCCGTGGGCGATGTGGTTACTTTTGAAATTCAGCGAGAAGACGATACGGGAATCATTACCGAAATTGCGGCTCGCAAAAATTACATTATCCGAAAATCAACTAATTTATCCAGAAAAGGGCATATTCTTGCTGCCAATATCGATCAGGCTATTTTGCTCGTATCGATGAGCAAACCACGCACTTCTGCTATTTTTATTGATCGATTTTTAACTTCAGCCAGTGCTTACAGAATCCCTACACGCATTGTTTTCAATAAATTAGACATTTACTCCGACAAAGAGATGGAGCAAATGCAACAACTGATAGCTACATATAAAAAAATAGACTATCCTTGTCATCAAATTTCGGCTATCGAACAAACAAATTTAGACGAAATAAAAAGCTTATTGCAAAATAAAATCAGCTTGATAACAGGAAATTCGGGTGTGGGAAAATCTACGCTTATCAATGTCATCGATCCCGATCTGGAACTGAAAACCAATGCCATTTCTGATTATCACCTCAAAGGCAAACACACAACCACCTTTTACGAAATGTTTGAACTCGCTATGGGCGGTTACATCATCGATTCGCCAGGCATAAAAGGCTTTGGATTAGTCGATTTTGAGAAGGAAAAAATTTCACATTATTTTCCCGAAATGTTTGAACGCTTGAGTCAATGCCGTTTTCATAATTGCACGCACACTCACGAGCCTGGTTGCGCAGTAAAGCAAGCGATTGAAGAGGGAGAAATCAGCCAATCTCGCTACAATAGCTACTTGAGCATACTTGCTGACGATGATGAGAAATATAGAGAAGATATTTATCGATAGGTCTTCTAAAGGTTCAACTACTAAATGCAACGTTTCAAACGGCTAACTGAATGGACTTTATATTTATATTTTTCTTTTTTTCAAAACCCTCTAATCGGCTTTTGCTGAGAGATTTTGATATATATATATTGTTATTATTCTAATAAATAAGCAAATAAAATATTGCATTTACTAATTGAACTTTCAGAAGATCTTATTTGAATACAAGGTTTGTTTGTCAAGGATGAATTCGCTCAAAGTATTTATAAAGGACGATTTTCAAAACGGGTAACAAGTTAATTAAAGCCGTATATTTTATACGTAATCGTAGTTTAAATCCAAAAAATGGAAAAGATTTTTTTAATACCGTAAGAAATCACTGTAAAATTGAAGCTGACCAATTATGTAAGAGATGTAACTTTGGGAGAAGATAAAATACAATGTTTAAAAGAAAACATACCCAGAACTATGGATGTTGCTATTGGAACTGTTTTAAATCTTTTGAGACGAAAAAATAAAAAAAGCAACCTGAGGGTCTCGTTGGAAATAAACGATTGGCAAATCAATGTTTTGATGGATAATATTTTTTATGAACAAAGCCTGTATTTGCATATATTCTTTTTTATCTGTTATTTTGCAATAATTAAGTAGAGGGACAAAATTAAGTTCATAACTATTTTTTGATTATGAAAGTCCTTGTGCATAAGTAACATCAAAAAGGTGAAGACCTTACAAATTAAATATTCAGATGGAAGACGGGATAATCGCAGAATTAATGGAACAACACAAAGAGATTCAAGAAGCTATTGAATTTCTACGTAAGATACAATTTAGTAAAAATAATAAAGAAGTAGTTAAGCAATTTACTCTCATCAAAGAGTTAATTTCAAATCATATCAATGCCGAAGACCAATTTCTTTATCCTGTATTAGAAGAAAAAGCACTTAAAAATAATATTATTAAATCAAATTTGAAAATATTTGCAAAAGAATGGGATTTATTTCTAATTCAAACGAATAGCTATTTTGATCAATATTCAAAATCTATTGATAATATGGATTTTGCTAAGGATACAACAAAAATAATTGTCGCCCTTAAACAAAGGATATTGAAAGAGGAGACAATTCTATTTAAAGATTATTCTGCAACATAAGGTCTTCTTCCCATTTCTCTAAACACCCCCAAAAGTCCGTTCTTGGCTTTTTGCTGGCTCAAATGGTGTGCAAGCATTGTCTTGGTAAAATCTTTATTCTCAGCAATTTTGCTATTCAATTCCTTATCAATATGCGAAAAAAGGCTTTTTTTGAGGTTTTTTTGGAAATTGGCGAAAGGTGAGCCTTCCTGTTTGGTGGATTTTGTTAAAACATCGGCGATATTTTCAGGTTCAGAAACAAACTTCTCACTCTCGGCGACATACTCTC
>JAOZTL010000140.1 GCA_029942205.1 Bacteroidales bacterium
GCTGCAACAGATTTTAAAGTGACCCCTTATGACAGTATTTATGGAATTCCGGTGTCATCCTGGATTTATGAAGAAAATGAAATAGGAATTAATGATTATCAAACATCAGTGGATGCCCTTCAGTTTTTTTCTGATACTATCGGTCCCTATATCTATGAAAAATTGGCCAATGTTCAATCTAAAACAAAATAAGTATATTCGCATATTAATTGACCTTGAAACAATAATTCACCTTTATTTTTTATGCGACATATACTATTATTGGTATTTATGTTAATTATTTTTTCTGCTATTTCTTTCTCTCAAAAGGAAAGCAAAACTGATAGTCTTAAATATTTGCTAACCCACTATAAAGAAACAGGGCAAGACTCTTTACAAAGTACAATATTAAAAAAACTTGTTGATTTGCATAAAAAAAATAATCCTACCGAAGCCTTTGCATACTGCCAAAAAGGAATCCAACTTGGAGCTAAATCAAAAAACCATAGAATAATATTCAATTGGTATAACAGGACAGCTTCTTTGTGTGAAACAATGAGATTATACACATTATCGTTAGAATATTATCAAAAAGCAATGGACGAAAGTGTGAAATATAATACAAATAACAATTGGATACTTATTAATTTAGGTAATTTTTATTTTAAACAACAGCATTATCAAAAAGCACTTGAATATTATCAAAAAGCAAAAAATAACTTTAAAAATCAGAAATCAAAAAATAGCCAATTAGGAGTTGCAGTGGCTCTAAATAATATTGGTATGGTGTGTGAAAACACAGAAAAACTCGATAGTGTTTTATTTTATTATAAACAAGCATACACTTTGCGCCAAGAGATCCAATATTATTTAGAACTCTCACACTCTTGTTTACTTATTGGTTCGTTTTTTCAAAAAACGAATAGCCTTGATAGTGCTTTGTGGTATTATGACAAAGGTATTATATATGGACAAAAAGCAAATAAAAAAGATTTTTTAATACAAATATATTTAAAAAAATCACAACTATTCACCGAAGAAAAAAAATATAAACAGGCTATTGCCGAATGCAATAAAGCAGAACAAACAGTAAGAAAAGAAAACAAAGATAGAGATCTTGCTCTCGTGTATTTATCTTTTTCGAATAGCTACTGGGATGCACAAAAATACAATACGTCAAAAAAATATGTACTAAAAGCCAAGCATATTGCTGATAGTTTACAAGACAAAGCATACGTATACGAAATTGTGAAACGTTTGATTGATGTTCACGATAAATTGGGAGATATTCCTACGGCTTACATGTATTTAATCGAAATGCAAGCGATAAAAAAAACTGAAGAAAAACTAGAAATAGAACAAATTCAACATCGGTTTGAGATAAAACAAAACGAAAAAGAGCTGTCTTTATTAAAAAAAAACATTAATAAACTAGACATAATTGTTAAAAATAAAACATTTTTAACTCGATCAATAATCTTATTTCTCATCATTTTACTTGTATTTCTAGTAATCATTATACGAAAAAACAGGAAAGTAAAAATCTTATTTGATAGGGAAACAAAAAAAAATAATGGAAAAATTGCTTTAGCCGAAATTCTAAAATTATCGGTAAACAATAAACTAAGTCTCAATGATTTTTTGCAGAAAGCATTAGAAAGTATTCTTTCTATTCCATGGCTATCGATAGAAACACAAGGTGCAATCTTTATCAAAAATAAACAAGGAGAGCTAGAAATGCTTGCTCACAAACAAATAGGAGAACACAGAATAAAACATTGCTCGATTGTTAAGCCAAAAGAATGTATTTGTGGGATGGCTTTTGATGAAAATAAGGAATATATTGGCAAACAATATCGCTCAAAGTTTGAAATAGACAAGTCCGAAATTCCTTATATTCACATGAAAATGCCAATCAGCATAGGCAATGACGTTTTTGGCTTGCTCAATTTGTATATAAAAAAAATAGAACTCAAAAGTACAGATGTAGATTTTTTTAGAAGTACATGTAATTCTTTGGCTAATATTCTCAAACAAAAGCAATTACAAAGCCTACTGAAAGAACAGGCAAGTAAGCAAGATGAGCTTAATCAGAAACTTTTTGCTCAGAGTATAGAAGTGGATCATCAGAATTTTGAGCTAGCTGTTGCCAAAGATCAAATCACCGAACAACATAAACATATTACGGCAAGCATCGATTATGCAAAGTATATCCAAGACGCTCTATTGACCCGCAAAGAGCTTATTAATACGTATTTTACAGGCGATCATTTTATTTTTTTTAGATCAAAAGAAACCGTTAGTGGCGATTTTTATTATGTAAATAAAATAAATGATCTTTTGATTTTTTCGGTTGCAGACTGTACAGGGCATGGCGTACCTGGCGCTTTTATGACCATGCTTAGTATCACCTACTTGCATGGCATCATCAGGCGTATGGAAGCCGAAAATCCTGGCGAAACATTAAATATTTTACGAAAACGAATTAAGGAAATTTTTAAAACATTTGGTAATAAAAATCAAAATGGTTTGGATATTGCTTTTTGTACCATTAATACAAAAACGAATATTCTGGAATACGCAGGTGCGTATAATCCGCTATGGATTATGCGAAATAATGAACTACTCGAATATAAAGCTACTCGAAACCCAATAGGCTTTTATCCCAAAGAAATCCCATTTGAAACAACCACTATTCTGCTACAAAACAACGACAAAATATACCTTTTTTCGGATGGTTATATCGATCAATTTAGCGAAGATAATAAACGAAAATTTTCAAAAAAACAATTCAGAAACCTAATCATAGAAATAAACCCACTACCAATGGCTGAGCAAAAAAAGATACTGTCTGATACACTTACACGCTGGCAAGGAAATAATGACCAAATTGATGATATTACTATAATGGGCTTAGAATATCAATTTGATAATTGATAAGTACTTGTGCTAAACTGTTTAATTATACTGAAATGCTATTATAATTATGAATTTAAAACGTTTCTTTTCTGCCTGTTTCCACTCATAAAATTATTCCATAACACAAGCTATGCAAGAATTTTATGAATAAAAACAAACAAAAAATAATTTATTTTCTAAATCACAATTATAACAGCAATTCAGTATAATTTGGTATTTTGTGCACTGTAATTTAATAAACAACTAAAATGATTCAAGCATTTTTATCCATCCGCTGGAAACAATTCATTCGAGGCATGATTGGTATTGGCTTGTTTCGTCTCCTTTTTTTGTTGGTAATCAGTGGATTCGTTGTTGTATTTGTTTTTCTACAAACAGCACAGTCGCCCAATTCACTTTATGCGGCAGGTGCAGCAATCTTACTCGTGGCAGGCATACAACAAAAACGAAACGATAAGTTCTTTCTCAAAGCCCATTTTTCGTCGTATCGACTCGTTTATTTAATCGAATACGTGCTACTTCTATTGCCCATTCAAGCTTTTATGATTTTTCATTTTCAATGGCTCGCCTTGGGCGTACTGCTGCTGGGTGTTGGCATAACGATTCATTTAGACATTCGCTTGGTTACTCGAAACAGAAACTACAAGCTTCTACAACTCATCCCTACCGAGTGTTTTGAATGGAAAGCTGGCATACGAAAAACGATTTGGATAGTTTTGCCATTATGGATTATTGCTTTGGCAACTTCTTTTTTTGTCGGAAGCGTGCCTACAGCCTTGTTTTTTCTTGGTTTTATTCCTTTGGGCTTTTACGAAACAGGCGAACCCTACCAAATGGTTATGGCATACGAAAAAGCTACTTCGCTTTTTTTAGCTCGCAAACTCAAATTGAATATTCTATTGTTTTCGGCTCTGGCATTGCCTCTGGTGCTTGCTTTTATTGTTTTTCATCTGCAGCTGTGGTATATTCCTGTAGCAGAATATTTTATTTTTATATCCCTTCAAGTATTCATTATTCTCTCCAAATATGCCTATTATGAACCCAATAACAAATCGACGACGGCACAAGTTTTTGTTTTTGTGGGAATTTTGAGTACCATTGTTCCTGTGCTTTTGCCTGTTGTGTGGATACTCTCCGTGTCATTTTATTTTAAAGCTAATCAAACCCTAAATATCTATTTGCATGATTACCATTGATAATGTATCCATTTCTTATTCGAGCAAACAACGAATCATTGACTCGCTCAGCCTATCGATGGACAAAAATAAAATCCACGGTATTGTTGGGCTTAATGGTGCTGGCAAAACGACTTTGTTGCAGGCTATTAATGGATTAAAAAAAATAGATTCGGGCAGCATACAAAGCCAAAACAAAAAAATAACAAAAAAAGAAATCGCCTACTTGGTTACCGAAAATTTCTTTTATTCCAACATTACTGGCTACGAATATTTAAGCTTATTCCAAAACCAACAATTCGATACCGTGAGCTGGAACAAGCTTTTCGGACTGCCACTCAACCAACTCATTGACTCCTATTCTACAGGAATGAAGAAAAAGCTGGCTCTGCTTGGCGTATTAAAACAAGACAAGCCAATCCTAATTCTCGATGAACCATTCAATGGATTGGATATAGAAACAAACCGAATGTTACGTAGCATTTTGCTCCGTTTGGCAGCCAAAGGTAAAACAATAATCATCACTTCGCACATCATCGAAACGCTCACCAACTTATGCGATCATATTCATTATCTCGACAAGGGAAATATCGCCTATTCCAAAGATAAAACTGAATTTGACGATTTTAAAGAACATATTTTTCAATCTATCGAAAATAAAAATACTGAATGGTTAGATAAGGTCTTCGACATTTTTTAATCATAGTTCTTCCCGCTTATTGATGCAGGCTAGGTATTTGTGTGAAACGATTGTTCCGATAGGTTTATCGATACAAACCATACAATACAGATCCTTCTTTTTTCAGTAATAATAAAAACACAAAAACGTGTAGCGTTTTGTGCATTTTATGCATTTATAGAGAAAACAGATTATTGATACCAATGATAGAAAAATTATTAAATCAAGTCAGAAAGAAAAAAAGAAAAGCACAAGAACGGTTTTACAGGAGGTATTCTAAACAATTATTTCTGGTTAGCTACCGATATGTCAATAATGAACTGGATGCTGGGAGTATTGTAAATATGAGCTTTTTCAAGATTTTCAATCATTTAGATAATTTCGATTATGTAAACGAACAAAAACTAGTTGCTTGGATGAAACGAATAGTAATAAATGAAGCTCTTGGTTTTATTCGCTCGCAAGCCGCATTTGTACCGCTTCCCGAAAGTAATTTCGATTTACCATCTTCGGAAAATTTGACCGATCAGAATTTATTATTAGAAGATTATTATTGTGCCATCAAAGCATTGCCTTCTGATTTAAAAACGGTATTTAATATGTACGTTATTGATGGATATTCTCACAAAGAAATAGCACAAACAATAGAAATAAAAGAGAGCAGTTCGAGAGTTTATTTGACTAGAGCACGAAATTTATTGAAAGAAAAATTAAGCTCTACAAACAGTACAATTAAACAGATAAAATCAAACTAAAAAAAATGGATAACGAGAAATTTGATGAATGGTTTAGAGATAAAATAAATCAACAAGAGGATTTGCCAGCAGGCATTGAATGGAATAGCGATAGCGGATGGCAGAAATATTTACAAAAAAATGGGGTAAAAAAAACACAATCAAAAATAATGATTGGTTATATCGGTGCAAGTGCTGCGGCATTACTAATTATCGCTTTTTTTATCACTTTTTATGATAATATTATAAATGAACAAATTGTGGTCGTAAATGATACGGATACAATAAAAGAAGTCGTTTTGTCTGACGGAACACGTGTATGGATGAATACAAACAGCTCGATAGAATATCCAAGTAAACTGTATGAAAAAAACTCTCAACTACTAATTTCGGGTGAAGTGTATATGGAAACAAATAAAACAAAACTTCAGATTCAGATCGAAAATGCCATTGTATACACCGAAGCATTTTCGGCTATAAACATTCGATCCGTTCGAGAACTCTCGAATATAGACGTTACTGTTGCTAAAGGTGCGATTAAAGTTACAGAACAAAGTTACGAGCCAGGATTGTCATTATTGATAACAGCGGGTAGCTATTGCTCGATTCACAAAACTGAAAAAATAATCTTTACAGCACTAAATGATGATCTGAATTATATTGCATGGAAAACGGGTGAGATTATTTTTGATGATAGCTCTATGGAAAGCGTTGTACATGTACTTTCTAAATATTATGATATGCCTATTGAAATTCAAGACTATCAAACTGCTTATTGTTCCTTTTCGGGTACATTCGATAACCAACAATTAGACACAATACTTCAACAAATAAAACAACATTTGCATATAATAATAAAGAAAAATAACCATAAAATAGTTATTTCAGGAAAAGGATGCTAAAATCTTCGATCTTTTTGATATTGCTTACGCATTTCTATAAATCTATCCGATATTTTCTAAGAATAACTAATCGCTCCACACAAAGGAATGATTAAATATCAATACTTTACAAAAACATGAAAACATGAAAAAAATCATTAGTTTACTTATTCTTGTAGCTATGCTACAAACTGCTTTGATAGGACAATGTGGAGTAAGAGTTTACAATTTCGTAAAACCTCTTGATGGACTTTATTTAAGAGATGCTGTGATAAAAAGCAATAGAAAAACAAATATTCGGCTTGTTCTTAATGCAGGGACAGTTTATGCGATATACCTAGGTAATACAAAGAATAATTTACCCAGCATGAACATATCCGATAAATCAGGTAAGCCTGTGCAATTCGATAAAAAAAGCTATAATGAAAAAGAGAACTATGCAAGCTATGTGTTTACCGTAAAGAAAACAGCCAAATACCATATTGACTTTGATTTTAAAACCAGAGAGAAGAGCTGTGTTTTATTTACCTTGTTTTTTATGGGGAGAATAAAAGAATAGGTCTTCCATTTTTTGTGCAGGGCTTGTTCATAAAAAGTCAGAGGATGACAACACTTCGTTAAATTATGAAATATGAATTATAAATTAAAATACAGATTTTTCAACGACTGATCTTAAACAAACAATGCTTTTCAATTTTCTGTAAATCAAATATATACAGAAACTTAACGAACCATTGAGAACGACTAAGTTATACTAAATCATAAGCAGTTAAGCATAACTTACTAATTTACATTAATAATTTTATTCAAAAATAAACATCTAAACAAATGAAGTTTGAATTTACAATTATTTTTCTATTTTATGTAAAGCTATTTCAGGGTGCAGTGCTCGACATGAATACATTTAATTATGATATATTTATTTTTCTTTCACACAAGAATACATTTATTTTAAACTATTAAAGTAGGCGGCAAAAGTAGGTCAAGTATATTAGTAGCAAGGGGCAAAAATGGCGTTGATAAGGAGAAAAAAGGCTTTTTTTGGTGTTTTTGTTTCGGCTAAGGATTTAACCACAGAGTTTCACAGAGCTCAAGGCACAGAGTCTCACAGAGTTTTAGCGATATTTTCAGGCTCAGAAACAAACTTCTCACTTTCGGCGACATACTCTCAAAATCAAGCCAAACGGA
>JAOZTL010000141.1 GCA_029942205.1 Bacteroidales bacterium
AGTTTTTTACTGCTATTTTTGCACATTTTTTTGTTTTTTGTCATGTACTAAAGTATTTTATTCTAATTTTTCATTCTTTTTATGACGATCTTTGTCTCGTAATGTTTTTTTTATCAAATTTTTCTCCATTGCCGCTGTTAAGTCTATTCCTGTTTGGTTGGCGATGCAAGTCAATACAAAAATTACATCAGCTAGTTCGTCCGCCAGATTTTCGGTGTTATCGCTTTCTTTAGCCGATTGTTCGCCATAACGCCGTGCCATGATTCGGGCCACTTCGCCTACTTCTTCGGTCAAAATAGCCATATTCGTCAATTCATTAAAATAGCGAACACCATAATCTCGAATCCAATCATCTACGGTTTGTTGTAATTCTTCGATTGTCATGAGATGGAGTGATTTTGTTATTATCAATTGTTAAGGAACATAAATTAAATAAGCTATAATCGTTAGGCGAACTTGCTTTGTTCTTTAACGACTTTAAAAAAATGCAATAGCACCGCTATTAAAGGGTTTTTAAGGAAGTTAAAGGATAAAACAACGAGTATAATTGTTATCTGTTATTTAAATAATTAAAAAAATAATCGTACATTTTATTGATTAAAAAAGGTTTTCCACTAGTGCGCAAGCAACATCAAAAAGGTAGAAGACCTATTCTTTGTTTTTTGTATCAATAATGATACTTACAGGACCATCGTTTGTTAAATGCACTTGCATATCGGCACCAAATTCGCCCGTTTGTACTTCTTGCTGTAAAAGTACGGATAATTTCTGATTAAATTTATCGTAGCACGGAATGGCTTTATCTGCTTTTGCGGCATGAATGTACGAAGGGCGGTTGCCTTTTTTTGTTTTTGCATGCAAGGTGAATTGACTTACTGTAAGTATTTCTCCTTTTATTTCTAAAATAGAGCGATTCATAACACCTTCGTCATCGTTAAAAATACGCAAACCTACGATTTTTCGGCACAACCAATCGATGTCTTCTTCGGAATCGTCGTTTGTTATGCCAATGAGAATAAGCAAACCAGCGGAGATTTTAGATTTTACTTGTTCATTTATTTCTACACTTGCTTGTGTTACTCGTTGTATGATTACTTTCATTTATTAATTGATTTAATATCGTTATGTTTACTTTAAGCAACTTTATTGACTTAAAATCCATTCTTTTGCTTTTGTTACATTATCAAAATAAGCAATATTTGCATTTTTTGCATTTTCTTTACTCAAACTTTGTTGAACCGAAATACTGGTGAAAATTTCAGTACTAACCACAATTGCGGCTTTAAAAATTCCAACAGAAATTGCTTTTTTATTTATGTTTTTGTCTATCCAATCCTGTAACTCAGGTGTAATAATGAATTCCATTTGACTCATTTCGTGCAACACACACGTTCCTCGTTGATCTAATTCTTTGGCGTATCGTGTCATTACATTTTGAAACTGGTCAAGCGACATGTTTGCTGTCGCTTTTTTCCAGATTAGTTTGAATAGTTTGTTTTCTACCTCCAGATGAACATCTACAAAAGGTGTTTGTAATAAAATCATTTTATTTCTTTTATGGTCTATCTTATTTATTTTCAGGTATTTTGAATGTATGAATATAATCAAATTCACTTGAATAATACAAATACGTAAGCAACATCAAATAAGTCGAAGACTTTATAATGGAATATTTCCATGTTTTTTCTTTGGTAATTTATCTGCTTTATTTTCGAGCATTTTGAATGCACGAATAAGACGTTCTCGTGTTTGTTCGGGCTTAATTACTTCATCCACATAGCCACGAGAAGCAGCAATGTATGGATTGGCAAGCAAATCGTTGTATTCATTTTCTTTTTCTTTCCATTTGGCTTCTTTATCGTCGGCATTTTTAATTTCGTTTCTAAAAATAATTTCGGCAGCTCCTTTTGCCCCCATCACGGCGATTTCTGCTGTTGGCCAAGCAAAATTCAAGTCTGCACCAATGTGCTTCGAGTTCATCACATCATAAGCGCCACCATAGGCTTTGCGTGTAATTACGGTGATGCGAGGCACGGTAGCTTCCGAAAAAGCGTACAGTAATTTTGCTCCATTGGTAATAATGGCATTCCATTCTTGATCGGTACCAGGCAAAAAGCCAGGAACATCTTCAAATACCAAAAGAGGAATATTAAATGCATCACAAAAACGAACAAAACGAGCCGCTTTTTTGGATGAATTAATGCCTAATACTCCAGCCAAAAATGCGGGTTGATTGGCAACAATACCAATGCTTTTGCCTGCCAAACGCCCAAATCCGACAATGATATTTTCAGCAAAATCTTTTTGTACTTCAAAAAAACTATCGGCATCAATCGTGTTATCGATAACCTCATGCATGTCATACGGTTGATTCGGGTTTTCGGGAATAATGCTGTTTAACTTAGTGCGTGTTTCGTCTGTCGTTTCATAATTAAGACTAGGAGCGAGTTCTTCGCAGTTTTGCGGAACATAGCTCATCAGTTTTTGGATGTATTCGATGGCTTCGGCATCATTACCTGTCGAGAAGTGTGCAACACCCGATTTGCTGGAATGTGTGGCTGCTCCACCGAGTTCTTCGGAGCTAACTTCTTCGTGTGTAACTGTTTTGACCACATTGGGACCTGTAATGAACATGTACGATGTGTTTTCGACCATGATATTGAAATCGGTAATGGCTGGCGAATAAACTGCTCCACCTGCGCAAGGGCCCATAATTGCCGAAATCTGCGGAATAACGCCCGATGCCAACGTATTACGATAAAAAATATCGGCATAACCTGCCAACGACACCACGCCTTCTTGAATACGTGCGCCACCCGAATCGTTTAATCCAATGACAGGCGCACCGTTTTTCATTGCCAAATCCATTATTTTTACTATTTTTTCGGCATAAGCTTCGGACAATGAGCCACCAAAAATAGTGAAATCTTGCGAAAAAACATACACCAAACGACCGCTGATCGTTCCATAACCAGTTACCACGCCATCGCCCAAAAAGTGCTGATCGCCAAGTCCGAAATCGGAAGAACGGTGCATTACGAGCATGCCTAGTTCTTGAAACGAATTATCGTCGAGAAGTAGCGTGATACGCTCACGAGCAGTGAGTTTCCCTTTTGCGTGTTGCGAGTCGATTCTTTTTTGTCCACCGCCTAGTTTTGCTTTGGCTATTTTTTGATTTAAAAAATCATTTTTTTCTTGGTTATTCATAGTTTTGTTTATTCATAAGGTCTTTGACCTATTTTATGTTGCTTACGCAATTCTGTAAATTCATTCTATTTGCAGATTTCGTCTGCTTTATTATTTTTGCTTATCTCTATGGCTACAATGGTGCGTTATTTTTTTGTAAATATTTGATTCATAGAAAATTTAAAAGCATTGTTTGTTTAAGATAAGTCGTTGAAACTCTGTGTTTTAATTTGTAATTCATATTGCATAATTCATAATTTAACGAAGTGTTGTAGCTATGTTTTAACAATTTATTACTGCTTGATATAATTGTACATATTTAGGCGTAACTTGCTTATTTACATTGATCATTTGTTGAAAAATGCCCAAAAATAAATATCAAAACAGACGAAGTCTGATCTGCCTACCTATTTGTGTTTTTTTCAGTCTGAAAGATAAAAATAATTATTCATTCAAAAAAATAATCACAAATTAATTTGATCCGAAGATCTTAGTTATTCATATTGAGCAAAGAGTCCATAAATTCCCGATGGTTGGCTAAACGTGGGACTTTATTTTGTCCACCAAGCCGTCCACGAGTTTTTAACCAACGGTAAAATAAATTTGGCTTTGCCTCTATTATTTGAGGAAAATCTAAAGAAATATTTTTGTGTCGTTTGGCTTCGTAATCCGAATTGGATTCTTTCAATCCTTTGTCTAGCAGGTCTATAAATAGCTTCATATCCTTGGGTTTATCGGCGAACTCGATGAGCCATTGATGTGCTCCTTTGCTATTTTTTGTCATATAAACTGGAGCTGCCGTGTATTCTTTAATGCTTGCTCCTGTCTGATTACAAGCCAAATGCAGTGCTTTTTGTGCATTATCTACAATCAACTCTTCGCCAAAAGCATTGATGAAAAATTTTGTTCGTCCAGTTATTTTTATTTTATAGGGAGACGTATTGGTGAATTTGACGGTATCACCAATAACGTATCGCCACAAACCTCCATTAGTAGTGAGTATTAGAGCATAATTTTTATCTAATTCTACATCAGCCAATGGAATTACTTTGGGGTTTTCTTTGCCAAATTCGTCCATCGGAATAAATTCATAAAAAACACCGTAGTCAAGCATGAGCAACATATCGTCGGTTTTTGGGTCGTCTTGTAGTGCAAACATGCCTTCTGAAGCATTGAATGTTTCAAAATAATTCATGCTATCCGATTGGATAAGAGACTGAAATTGATCACGATAAGGAACAAAACTAACACCTCCGTGTATGAATAATTCTAAATTAGGCCAAACATCGAGAAGGTTTGATTTTCCAGTAATTTCGAGTATCCGCTTGATAAGAACGAGTGTCCATGAAGGAACGCCCGAAATGCTAGTAACATTTTCGTCAATCACCGCATACGACATTTTTTCTATTTTATTCTCCCATTCGTCTAGCAATGCGATGGATTTGCCAGGAACTCGCATGAAATTAGCCCAAAAAGGAAGATTTTCGATCAATACTGCCGATAAATCGCCATAATACAATTCGTTTTTATAGCTATTGATTTGTTGGCTACCGCCGATGACCAAGCCTTTGCCTTTGATCATGTTATTGGCAGGGAAATTGTGCGAATAAAGCGTAATGATGTCTTTTCCGCCTCTGAAATGGCACTCTTCCAGAGCTTCTTTGCTTACGGGAATGAATTTACTTTTATCGGCTGTTGTTCCCGAGGATTTGGCAAACCACTTAATTGGAGTTGGCCATAAAATATTTTGTTTGCCTTCGCGCAATTGTTTGATATAAGGGGTGAGTGCTTCATAACTGTGTATCGGGACTTGGTTTTGGAATTGCTCTACAGAATGGATTGATTTAAAATCAAATTGTTTACCAAAAACGGTGTCTTGTGCTTGCTTGAGTAGATTGTGCAAGGTTTTTTCTTGAACCAATTGTGGATTTTGCTTAAAATAATCGATTTGTCTTAAGCGCCTGTTGGTTACTAATGAAACGATGGATTGAATGATAGGCATGTTTGTTTCTATTTTCGTTAATTATTGTATCATCAAATATGCACTTTTATGTGCTATTTTTTTATTTACAATAAATTTTGGTTTGTAAATAGTAATAAAAAAGCTAATTATATGCAATTATGTTTATTACTCAAATTCAATTTATGAAAAAAATAAAGTCCAAAAATAAACATTATTTTCTCAAATTGGATATGCTAAATTATTTTCTTTAAATTTGCAAAAGAGTATATGTATTTGGATAAAAGTTTTACGACATTTATTTTCATGTAATTTGCAGTTTATAAGCATTTTGCATAAATGCGTAAGCAATATTAAATAGCACTTAGTGTTTAGATAAAAAAATAAGACAATGATTGAAATTGCAATTCCTAGTTTATTTGATTTTTTAATAGTGGCAATTCTTGGATGGGGGATTTATAATGGCTATAAGCGAGGCTTTGTAGTGCAAGTTATTTCTCTTTTTGCATTACTAGCAAGTATATTTATTGCCGTGAAACTGACCGATCTTATCCATATTTATTTGTCAGATAAATCGACGGTGAAATTAAATCAACTTCCCGTTATTTTATTTACTATTTTTTTCGGTCTTATTGTTTGGGAAACGCACATTGTTGCCAAAAAAGTAGAAGCCTCGGTAGGCGATTTGAAGCAAACCACCTGGACAAAAGGCTTAGGAGCATTATTTGCTGCCGCAAAATATTTGTTTATTGTCGGCATATTCTTGATTTTTTTGTATCGGTTGAACATAAATTTCGATTATATACCACAAGCCGAAAAAAACAGAACACATTTATTTAAGCCTATTCGGAAGATTCCTCCGCTTATTTTTCCATATCTCGAATTTAATACGGTTCATTATCAGCCATTTTTGATTCCCGAAGATGAAAATACGCCTGAAACCACCGACGAAACCGATCCGTACGATAGCCAAGACGATTTTTGATGAAATTTATCTAAAATCAAACTTCGTCTATTTTGATATTTATTTATTTTGATTAAATTTGTCTTGTTTTGCATGCTGAATTTCTGTTATAATTGCTATTAATCAATGAAACCACGTGTTTTTTATTCGAGTAGGTTGTTTTTCGAGTGATAATTTTTCGATAACTGGATTGAAGGCTTTCGATGCCACAATTACTTTCTCGCCAATAGACAAATTAGTTGCTTCTTGCTCTGTTGCAATCACTTGAATAATATTATTACCAATCAATACACGAATAACAAATACGACATCCGATGGGTGAATTGCCAATATTTCACCCACAAATTGGAACTTGGCACTAAGCTGATCGTTAGTAAAAACTGCGGCAGGAGAGTCATATTGAATAAGTTGTCCTTTGTCCAAAAGCATTGTTTTTGTCGATAATTTAAAAATTTCGGATAAATCATGACTAACAAACACTATCGTTGTTTTGTAGCGATTGTTAATCTCCAAAATTTCATTTTGTAATTCTTGGCGAGTTTCAAAGTCCAGTGCCGATAAAGCCTCGTCCAATAACAATAAGTCAGGCTCAAGCATCAATGCACGAGCCAGTGCCACACGTTGTTTTTGTCCACCCGACAGGCTGTCTGGTTTTCGATGCTTTAATTGCCACAAGCCAGTGAGTTCAAGCAATTCGTGTATTTTTTTCTTGTTTTTGGCTGCATATTCCAAGTTTTGATATACTGTCATATTCGGAAACAGGGCATAATTCTGAAACACAAAGCCAATGCGCCGCTGTTGTGTTGGAAGCTGAATACCTGCTTGGGCATCAAACCATGTTTTACCATTAACAACCAGCCGACCATCGTCTGGCATGCTCAATCCAGCTAGCATGCGTAAAATAGTCGTTTTTCCCGCACCTGATTTTCCAAATATACTAATCATTTGACTTTTTTCAATCTCGAAATCAAGATCTAAATCAATTTCACCATCAGAGGTAAATAAACGTTTTACAAAATGAGCTTTAATCATAAAATTATAATTTTTTCGGTACTAAATAATTTTTATTGATTACTTGAAATAAGTAAGGTCTTCGATTTTTCGTAAAAATACAAATTTAGCTTTTTTTATTGATGTGTCCAGTCCAAAAAGTCATATTTCAGACTTCGTCTGTTTTGATTATTTATTATTGCAGCATTTTAGTATAAATCGGCGACCAAAATTAATTGCTTATTTGTTTCTCGATAAGTCATTGATTTCAATAGTTTTGTACAAGTGCGTAAGAAGTATCAAACAGGTAGAAGATCTTATTTATTGGAATAAACCAAGTAAATACCTATTTTTGTTCAAAATAAGTAAGAAGTGCATTTATACCAATTCAACACCAAAACACCCGATAAATCCGTTATCTTTTTCCG
>JAOZTL010000142.1:0-408 GCA_029942205.1 Bacteroidales bacterium
CGTTTTGTATGTAATTATTTGATAATTAAGATCTTATTTCCCTACTAAAATAAAGGGAGACCAAAAATAAGGATGAGCATACTTATTATTACTCTTAATCATTTCTAACTTTGATTTACGAAAAGCATCAGCATAATCAATACTTTGTTTTTCGGATTTCAGCATACTTTTATAAAAATTGACCATTAAATCTGAGGTAGATTTGTCGGCAACTTGCCACAACGAAACGATAATATTCTTTGAGCCAGCATACAATAATGCTCTACTTAGACCTATAATACCCTCACCTTTAGATATTTTGCCTAAACCAGTTTCGCAAGCTGAGAGAACAACCAAATCGGCATTAAACTCTAAACCATAAATTTCGCCCGAAAATAAAATACCATCATTTCCGCCTGTAGTATCTGA
>JAOZTL010000142.1:418-7473 GCA_029942205.1 Bacteroidales bacterium
GTATACCTGACAATTCTGGCTTCTCTGAATTGACAAAGCCGTGCGTTGCAAAATGCAAATAACGGTAGCTTTTGAGTGCGCCAGATTTTACAAAAGCCTCGGTAGTTTGGGCGTGTGTGCGTATTTGCGCTTTTTTATTTTTCATTTCAAATTGCTGCAATATCGCTTCCACTTCTTTCTCCGAAGCAGGCAGCGGTGCTACATGCATGCCATTAAATAAAGTCCCACGGGTTTGTGTACTCATGCTGCTGTCATTTGCTGTATTGTATAGAAAGCTCCTGCTCGACAGTGAAATAGACGTTTCTGGATCATTGAAAACAGGTGCTAAAGCGAGCCAATCGTTGCTATAATTTACGGGTATTTTGGATTGATTTTCAAAAGTATGATAAAATAAATTGATAGAGTAGGAGTAACTAATATTATATTTTTTGATCAAATAAGGATAGTTTGAGAATTGTTCGACTTTCCCATCATACGAACTTGTTAGCAAGGCTTCAAAAGGGATAATTCCTAATATATCATCAGGAATAATGATGATGTTTTTAATTTTTCGAGGCAATTTACTAGGGAACAGTTGTTGATAAATATTATGTGCAAGTTTTTGATATTCTTTTATTTCCGATGTTTTTTTGCCAAGAATGCGTAAACGAAGTTGAGATATTTGTTCATGAAAATTAGCAACTTTCGGTACCGACTCTAGTGTAATCTTCGATTTGGTTAAAGTAAAAATATAAATTTCTGATTTTCCAATAAAATAACTTCTAATTGCAGTTTTTTTATCTAAAATAGATTGCAATTTCTCAATAGAAGTAGTGTGTGAACTATATTTGAATTTTCTATATTTTAAATAATCCGTTTCTAATTCTTTAATTAATTTGTCATAATTTCTATTTTCAGCAAATAATTTATCGTTTATTTCATCAGCATTTGCTCGATTTGGGTTTTCTGTAATCGTTTTTTGATAATCGGAAATGTTTTTCCTGATCATTTTTAATTTTTCTTGTGTTGTATCAGGAATTTCTGCTATTTTTTGAGCTTCTATTTCAGCTAAAGCACCTAGAAGTGTTCCTCCTTTATTCTTTTCGGAGGCATAAAATGCTTGCAATAAATATTTATCAACATTTGTTATTTCATAAATATTTTTACAAACATTAATTGCAGATGCATAAATATCATTGACAATACCTGCTAACGATATTTTGTCGTTGAGTACGGTGTGCGACCGTTGAATTTTCATTGCTAAATGGTCGCAAAGTTGGATGGTTTGTAGTGCTATTTTTAGATCAATGTCTTGATGATCTAGGTTATAGCGAGCCTCTAAACACTGCGTTTTCTCAAAAAGTGCTGAAAGTAGCGTACTGGCTTCGCTATAATGTACCAGTACAGGTTTCGATTCTATTTTCAAACTATCATTGAAAAAAAGCAAATTTGATGCAATCGATTTTTGATAAAATGCGAGTGCGTCATCATATTTTTTTTTGGACTTATAAATATTACCAATTTCTAAAAACACCAACGAAAGTTTTGGATGTTTATGCCCATATTGTTGAAAATAAATAGAACTAGCTTTACTAAAATATTTTAATGCACGTTCATTTTCGTCTAACAAATAAAAATTTTGAGCAACACCAAAATATGTATTAGCCATATAAATATGATTTTTTGAAAAATATTTTTTTCGTATTTTCAATGTTTTTAACCAGTAGCCCATTGCTCTACTTGCTTCATTATTAGAATAATAAAGTAAAGCTAAATGTTGATAAGAATCTGCAATTTTCGGATGATCTTCCACTAGTAGCAATTGACGAATTTTTAGCGATTCTTCATAATAATATTTAGACAACTCGTAGCTCTGCAATTGCTGACTGCAATGCCCCATAATTTCATAACTATCGGCAATGTGAAGATTTGCAGATGAATAGGTGTTTTTCTCAAGTCTAAAAGCTTTTTCGACATATTCTAATGCCAAATGATATTCATGCCGTATAAAATAAGTTTTTGATATATTTTTATATAATTCTGCTTTTATTTTAGTGTTATTAATTTGCATGTTTATACCGTCCATAAAAAACGCCAACGCTTCTGAATAAGCACCTTTATTTAATTTTAATTTACCAAGTAAACATTTATTTTTGACTAATTCGATGGTGTCTGATGGAATTTTTGCCAACAATTCTTTATTCTTTTGGAGCAAATCGGCTGCTTTATCGTTTTCTTGGGCATACAAATAAAGCCTTACCAGGTCATGCCCAAATTTTATTTGTTCGATGTAATTATTTGAGCCTTTTGCACGTTCTATTAATTGTAAGTACGTATTTTCTAATCCTACTTTGTCATAAGCATGATATTGATTTTGAATAGTCGTATTTACTTTTAAATTAGCACTTTGAGAAAAAACGGAAGCTGCTAAAAATGTGAAAATAAAAAATAAGACTATTTCTTTTGTGATTTTGAATACTATTCGTTTCATGGGAGTTTATTTAGGTTAAAATTCAATGTTCAGACTTCGTCTGTTTTATTACTTTTGTTCATTAAGTTTCTGTATACATTTGATTTACATACAATTAAAAAATATTATTTATTTAAGATAAGCCGTTGAAAATCTGTGTTTTAATTCATAATTCATAATTTAACGAAGTGTTACTTGATATAATTATACATATTTAGGCGTAACTTACTAATTAACATTGACAAATTATCAAAAAATAAATATCAAAAATAGACGAAGTCTGTAGTTTAAATATTTCAGCAATTTTTAAGAGAAGCCGAACACACTATTATAATTAAAAAAACTTGAATTTATTTATTTTTATTGTAAGCACTTCGGGCTATTTAATTTGACGGTTATTTAAAACGTTTTTTTTATTGATAACCAGTGTTTTACGAGCAAAATAAAAATGAATATTTATTTTGCTTTTAACAGAACATCAAATAGATCTCAAGATAACAAAATTAACCGTATGTTTGCTTTTCGATAAGTAATTGATTATAAAAACCTAACACAATTGTGTAAGCAACATCAAATAGGTAAAGACCTTAAAATTAAACCATACAAACATAAAAAAGATGAAAACAAAAAAATTAAAATTAGGATTAATAATACTTTTGACAAGCTTTTTATTCGGGTCGTGCGAAGACGATGCGACGATTGCCGATTTCTTTGAGGAAAATCCATTCGGGAATATTGTAAATACCTGGGACTGTGAAGAGGATGGCGGCACCGTGTTCGGAACAAACTCTTATCAAGTTAGTATTTACAAAAATGACGATGATGGAACTCAAATTTTCATTAGTAATTTCTTGAATATGGGCGATAATGTTAGTGTCGAAGCTATTTTGATAGGTAATAAGTTAAGTATACTGTCGCAAACATTTGGAGATATTACCGTAAAAGGTTCGGGAACAATTGCACTTAACTCTAAATCAATCGATTGGGAATACAGCGTTGTTGATGGCGATATTTCTGGCGATCTGACAGCTAACTATACGATTGCCAATATTTCAAAATAAGAAATTTTCGAGATTCGACTTTTAATTGTACTTTTGTGAAATAAAGAAAAATGTAAATATGTATTTATTTTTGTCTATTTAACGACAAATTTCAAACAATTAAATGTCTTATCCCGAGAAATATAAAATAACAGACTGGTTGCCTATAAGCGCAAAAGAAGTAAAGTCAAGAGGCTGGCAACAGCTTGATGTTATTCTATTTACGGGAGATGCCTATATCGATCATCCTTCTTTTGGAGCAGCCGTTATTGGGCGAATACTCGAAAAAAAAGGACTAAAAGTTGCCATTGTTCCGCAGCCAAACTGGCGCGACGATTTGCGTGATTTTAAAAAATTGGGGCAACCACGTCTATTTTTTGGCGTTACGGCAGGCAGTATGGATTCTATGGTAAATCATTACACAGCCAACAAACGATTACGTTCGAATGACGCATACACGGCTGGTGGTCAGGCGGGTGCACGTCCAGATTATGCTGCTACCGTTTATTCGTCTATTCTAAAAGAATTATTCCCCGATGTACCCATTATTTTGGGTGGAGTTGAAAGCTCTATGCGCCGTTTCACGCATTATGACTACTGGGCAGACGAACTCAAAAAAAGCATATTGATTGATTCTAAAGCAGATTTGCTCGTTTATGGAATGGGAGAAAAGCCTATTTTACAAATAGCAGATAATTTTATGTCTGAAAAAAGTATTGAAGAATTAAGAAATATTCCTCAAATTGTTTATCTGAAAAAACAAAAAGAGTATACTAAAAAGAATGATGATATTTTATTAAATTCGCACGAAAAATGCATGAAAAGTAAATTGTCTTTTGCTCGAAATTTCAAACAAATAGAGCAAGAATCGAATAAAATGTATGCAAAACGAATCGTGCAATTTGTTGATGATAAAGCTGTTATTGTAAATACTCCTTTTTCCGATCATTCACAATCGGATATCGATCAAGCTTACGATTTACCCTACACACGGCTACCACACCCTCGATATTTCAAAAAAACAAATATTCCTGCTTTCGAAATGATTAAATTCTCGGTAAATGCGCACCGAGGCTGTTTCGGAGGCTGTAGCTTTTGTACTATTTCGGCGCATCAAGGCAAATTTGTACAAAGCAGATCTGAAAAATCAATATTGGCTGAGATAAAAAATATTGTAAAAATGCCTGATTTTAAAGGATATTTATCCGATATTGGAGGACCTTCGGCAAATATGTATAAAATGCAAGGTGTTGATTTAGAGGAGTGTAAAACTTGTGCACGCCCTTCTTGCATTTTCCCTCAAATCTGTTCTAATTTAGCGACTGATCATAAACCATTATTAGATTTATATAGAAAAGCTAAAAAAATAGAAGGCATTAAAAAAATATTTATAGGAAGTGGAATCCGTTACGATTTGTTTTTTGATAAAAAAAATAGAATCGAGAAAAAACATACAGAATATGTTGAAGAATTAATCAAACATCACGTATCTGGGCGATTGAAAGTAGCACCTGAGCATGCTTCGCCAAAAGTTCTGAAATTGATGAGAAAACCTAGTTTTGAGCAATTTAAAATTTTTGCAGCTTTTTTTGATAAAACAAATCGAAAATTTGACTTAAATCAACAATTAATTCCCTATTTTATATCCAGCCATCCAGCAAGTGAACTTGAAGATATGGCTGATTTGGCTGTAGAAACTAAAAAATTAAATTTCAGACTGGAGCAAGTACAGGATTTCACACCTACTCCAATGACCTTAGCCACAGTTATTTATTATACAGGAATTCATCCATATACAGAAAAAAAAGAGTTTATAGCTCGATCAAAAAAAGACAAATTGGATCAGCTTATTTTCTTTTTCTGGTATAAAAAAGAAAGTAGACAAAGAATAAAACAATTATTAATGAGACTTGGACGTAATGATTTAATTAATAGATTATTAGGACGATTATGAATAAAAAAATGCTAGAAATATAAATTAAAATTTTATTTTTTAAAAGCTTGGTCTTATATTTGGAGTGAATTAGCAAGTCTGTTTTTTGTATTTGTAATAATATATAAAATATTATAGAATAAAGTATATAATGAGTTTTTTTCAATGTAAATGAAATGAATTAATGAATATCGAATCATTAGACATAAAAACAAATTTTGTATTCAAACTTTTTGGAGAAATAAGTAATGGTGATTTAGATTATGTATACAGAGGACAATTTTCAAATCAAATTGTTTCTAGTATAATGACGCTCGCACGCACTAATTTATCTAGCTCTAAAGATACAAGCCCTATGCAGTCGAAAATCTATTTTATAATGGGAGAAGGGCTACAAAATATTGATCGCCATAAAATAGGAGAGGAGATACCTAAAGATAGGCAAAGTATTTTTGCAATACATAAAAAAAATTATAAATATTACATCACTTCAGGGAATCTTATCAAGACAAAAGAAGTCGATTTATTAACAAAAAAATTAGAGCATGTAAATAGATTAGACAAACAGGGTTTGCGTGAATTGTCTCGGAAAATTCGTTCATCGCAAGGCTTATCTGAAAAAGGAGGTGCAGGTATTGGGCTTATCGAAATGGCAAAACGATCAGGAAATAAGCTTGTTTATCATTTTCGTAAAATTGATGATGAATATTCGTATTTTTATTTGAGTACAGAAATACCAACTAAAAACCCAGGTAATCCCGTTGATTATCAAAAATATACCCTAGATACTATTTTTGGTATGCATAGCATTTTTAATCAAGAAGATATTTTATTATTCTTTAAAGGTGCATTAAATCAAAAAATTTTACTTAATTTGCTGTCTATTGTTGAAGCTAGGATGGAGGAATCTGCTACTTCGGCACGATTATTTAATATCATGATCGAAATGTTACAAAATATTATAAAACATTCAGATAATATTAATTCAAATGAAAGCTGGAAGCCAGGAATTTTTTTTATTAGCGAAGAAAATAAGACAATAAAATTAACAACAGGTAATTATTTACAAACAAAGAAAAAAGACAAATTAGCTAGAAAGATTAAATGTATTAATAAGGCAGATAAACAGAAATTGGATGAAATTCATCATCAAATACTGTTTGACTTTGACAGAAAAGATGCATTGAAGACTGGCTTAGGATTAATTGAAATAAAACGAAAAAGTAATTCTCCAATAGGCTATAATTTTCATGATGTAGATAATGAATATTCATTTTTTACGATGCAGGTAGCTATTACACAATAAATACATAATAGACTTGTCCTTTTGAAGAGGAATAGTTTCAGAAAAAAATGTTAAAATATTAATAATGAAAGAATTATCAATAAACGCAACATTAGAAACGCCTAAGGTCTTTTATGATCTACAGAAACGTGTTTTGGAAATAAAAGGGCGATCGTTGCCTGAAAATGCACTTGAATTTTACGAGCCAATTTTTAGTTGGGTCGATCAATTTATAAATAAGCCAGAACAAGAACTATCGGTTAATTTTAAATTGGAATATTTTAATTCCGCAAGTAACACTATTATTTCAATAATTTGCCTACTTGATGCGGTATTAAAATATTCCAA
>JAOZTL010000143.1 GCA_029942205.1 Bacteroidales bacterium
GTTTCTGTAGTACTAGTTGCCGTCTTTTATTTGGCAAACTCAGCACTACCGGCAGATGCTACACATGAAATGCAAGTGGTAGAATTAGGAAATACACTAGAATATTTAATTGTCTGGGCTTATGTACTTCTTGGTTTAGCTACTGCTGCTGCTATTATTATTCCTCTCGTCAAATTATTCTCGAATCCCAAAGCGGCTATTAAATCTGCTATATCATTAGTGATTATTGGTGTCTTAATTGCCATCACTTATTCTTTTTCTTCTGGTGAATTATTAGTTCTTCCAGGCTATACAGGAACAAGTAATACAGAACCACTTTTGAAATTTGCAGACACTAGCTTATATGCGATGTACATATTACTTGCAGTTGCTGTTCTTGGTATGGTGCTTTCAGAGATTTCTAATTTTTTCAAATAGTATAACACTTTAGATACAGTGATTTCATACAAATCACTGTATTTATTCAATTAAATATATTATGGCAAAAAGAGCTACACAAGAAGTAAATGCTGGTTCGATGGCAGATATTGCTTTTTTGTTGCTTATCTTTTATCTTGTAACAACAACCATGGATTCAGATTTTGGAATTACCCGAAAACTACCTCCAATACAAGAAGAGGAAGAGGAGAAAGAAGTAGATATCAACGAACGAAACATATTTATTGTATTAATAAATAGAAATAACCAGCTAGCAGTAGAAGGTGAACTTTTTGATATTAATGAACTAAAAGAAGCGACAAAAGAATTTATTGTAAATCCTTTAAACAATCCTAATTTATCGGATAGAAAAGAGGTAGAAATTCCATTCTTTGGAGTGGTAGAAATATCAAAAGGAGTCGTATCTTTACAAAACGATAGAAGCACCGAATATGGTAAATATATCGAAGTCCAAAACGAGTTGGTAGCTGCTTATAATGAGCTAAGAAACGAATTGTCGATAAAACAATTCGGACTACCTTACGATGATTTGGATACAGACAGACAAAAAGCCATAAAAACGTACTATCCGTTAACAATATCAGAGGCAGAACCACGAAATATAGGAGGAAAATAATATGGCAAAATTTGGAAGAAAAAATAAAGGAGGTACACCAGCTATTTCAACAGCTTCGCTTCCCGACATCGTATTTATGCTCTTATTCTTTTTTATGGTATCAACAACAATGCGAGAGGTTGAACTTAAAATTAGAGTTCATACGCCTGAGGCTACTGAAATCAAAAAATTAGAAAAAAAATCGTTAATTAGTTATATTTATATTGGGCAACCAACAAAATCGTATATTGGTAAATACGGTACAGAACCTAGAATTCAGTTAAATGATGTAATCGCAACTGACTTAGAGGAAATTGGTCAATATATTACTAGTGAACGAGAAAAAATGGACGAAGCAGATGTTCCTTTAATGATGACATCGTTGAAAATTGACGATAAAACAAAAATGGGAATTGTAGTCGATGTCAAACAACAATTGAGAAAAAGTCAAGCATTGAAAATTAATTATTCTACTCGTAAAAAACTAGTAAAGTAATCAATATTCATTCAATTGTTTATTCAAATAATTAAAGCGTATGTTTAACATACGTCTTATGAAAAAAGGAGCTTTATGCTCCTTTTTTTCTTTTTAAGGTCTCGACCTTTTTGATGTTGCTCTCCCAATTCTATATAAAAAAACTTTTCTTGCAATTAAAGTGTTATTTATATTTTTATTTCTAACGATCGCAAGAGTGCAAAGCATCCGTAGTCTCTTTGCGCATTGCAACAAGCCCAACGCAAACTTTGCCAAAGTTCCTACGTGAAAAAAATCCAATTACCTATATGGGTGTTTTGAAACTCAATTGATATAATTTTCACGAACAAGGTTAGATTTTTAGTAAGTCCGCTATTTTTTTTTAAATTTGTATCCATAAAAATAACTTATGGATATTCAGCACATCAGCCAGCGCGCTAAAAACATAATCGTAGAGCCTCAAAAAGAATGGCTTGCCATTGAGCAAGAAACAAGCACGAGCAATGAGTTGTTGCAAAATTATGCGCTACCTTTTTTTGGACTCAGTGCATTGGCTACCGTTGTGGGCAACCTGATGAGCCAATCGACAATGGTACAATCGCTGTTGCATGGTGGCATCAGCCTAGTTGTGGATACATTGACTATTTTGTTGGCAATTTTTTTTATGACAGAGGTTTCTGAGAAATTTCAAGACAAAGCAGATAAAAATACTGTCAGTCGTTTCTTAATTTATGGATTTACGCCTTCTTACTTGGTCAGTATTTTGGTTAATTTGAGTTTTCATTTTGGGCTACTCGGTTTGTTGGGTTTTTATTCTATTTACCTTCTATGGCAAGGTTTTCCTGTCATGCTAAAAACTCCGAAACAGCATCAAAGCAGCTTTTTTATACTAACGATTGCTACTTTGTTCGGTATCGAATTTGCACTAAAAGCAATACTGGTGGCTCTGTTGCAATCGTATTTGTAAATATTTTAATTGATTAAAGGCGTTTCATTTCCAAATTATTCTGTATTTTTGCACCAAAAGAGATATTATGCAACAAAAAATAAATATTCGCAACAAAAAAGCTTCTTTCAATTATGAATTATTGGATAGGTATGTGGCAGGTATACAGTTATATGGCACTGAGATAAAGTCTATTCGCTTAGGAAAAGCAGGGCTAACAGATTCTTATTGTTTTATGCTAAAAGGCGAATTGTGGGTGCGCATGTACATTGCCGAATACGACAAAGGCACGTACAGTAATCATGAACCTCGGCGTGATCGAAAATTATTACTCACCAAACGTGAACTACAAAAAATTAATAGAAAACTGAAATCGACAGGTTTGGCAGTAATTCCTACCAAAATGTTTTTAACAGAAAAGGGCTTGGCTAAACTGGAAATCGCTCTTGCTCGAGGAAAAAAACGCCACGATAAACGAGAAAGTCTCAAACAGCAAGATTCTAAACGTGAAATGGATCGAATGAAAAAAATTCACTAGGTCTGCGCCGAAAGTTTAATTAGTAAATGCAACACTTTATTTGCTTATTTATTAGAATGATAACACAATATATTTTTCTTTTTTTTCAAAATCTCTCTGCAAAAGCCGATTAGAGATTTTTGAAAAAAAATATAAAGTCCATTCAATTAGCTGTTTGAAACGTTGCATTTACTAGTTGAACCTTTATTCGACCTTTTTGATGTTGCTTACGTACAATGATTCCTGTCAATAATTTTACATAATAATAATAATTCTACGAATCGTCAATCGTCTGATTGGTCTAAGTTGTAGCTTTTGTCGTATTTAAAGATTTTATCTGCAATTACAGCTTCTTTCTTTTGTTGTTCCAATTCATTTAAGTCTGTCAAAACACCCTCTTCTTGTTTTTGTTGCATTTTTTTGAGTAGCTTCTCTTTTTTCAATTCAAGTTCTTTTACTTTCCACTGCTGTACTTTTACTTGGTCTTTTATTACTTCTATCGATTCTACAATCAATTTTTGTATTATTTCATCATCATCATCAATTTGCACTTCTTCCAGTAAACCATCCACAACAGTAGTGGATATGCGATTCAGCGATTCTTGATTTTTATCATCAGCCAAATCAGCAAAGATTCCATTAATCGCATAAAATACAATTTCACCAACCGCTTTTTCTATATTTTCGCTAATCATTTCGCCAAAAACAGGCACTTTATTCACTATTTTTATTTCATTGTTTTGTTCTATCGCTTCGCTTATTTTAGCATGTAAGTATTTTTCCAGATCCACTTGATACACTTGATGCGTTCGTTTGGTGATCTCTTTTATCTTGGTCGTGAGTAAGTTTACTAGCAAATCTTTTTGAGGTTCAATTACTTCATGAATAATTCGCCCAACAACGGGAGTTCCCATTTTGGCTTCCGTTTGTACTCCTTCCAACACGTTCACCACTACCCTGTCCGAGATTTCTTCAACAATAATCGAGAAATATTTATTAAATACATGATAAAGATAATACTTTGTAATATCAATAATTTCAAGCTTTTGCAGTCGGATTCCAATAGAAATAACACGTAACAAACGTAATAATTTCAAATTACCAACAGGAATAGACCCAAGTACGTCATACCAATGTACGAATGGGTAAAAAAACCATCGGTGATACGTTTTGTTTTTAATTGCAATTCCCCAACGGATAATTATTTCAACAACAAAAATACCTACAAAAATCAAATCATACCACCAAAAATCGTGATGAATAGGACGATAAGCATCATAAACTTGTGGTACATACTGCTGTAGTAAATCAGTAATAATGGTCAAGCTGTACATCCAATCAGCAATGATCCACAACAAATTAATCAATAAAATAGCAATCATTAATAAATCAAAAATCACTATTCTCCATACTTTTTCACTTGTTTTCTTCATCTATCTAAAGTTTTATTTTCAAAAATAAGGTCTTAACCTGTTTTATATTGCTTACCCAGTTCTGTATTTTACCGAATTGTAAGGCTATACCATCGTAAAAATCATACGTCCAATCATTAAATAAACCAATAGTCCCAGAATATCATTTACCGTAGTAATGAAAGGTCCCGTAGCCAGTGCTGGGTCTATCTTAAGGCGGTTAAGAGCCAAAGGAACAAATGTACCAAAAATAGATGCAAAAACAATTACAATAAACAAAGCAGCACTAACAGAAAGCGTTAGAGCAAAGGAATCGCTAAAGAAATAATTGTATCCAAAAATAATAGCAGAACAAACGATTGCATTAATCAATGCTACCGAAACTTCTTTGAGAAGTTTTTGTCCAGCACTTTCGAGACTAAGTGCATTGCTTGCCAAACTTTGCACTACGATAGACGAAGATTGTACGCCAACGTTTCCGCCCATTGCTGCAATTAATGGAATAAAAAACGCCATGCTTGCGTGTTCAGCCAAATCGTTTTCGTATCCGCTAATTACTTTTGCACCCATGATTCCACCCACCAATCCGATGAGTAACCATGGTAAGCGTGCACGTGTTTGCATCACAACGCTATCACTCGGTTCAATATCTTCGGTGATACCAGAAATCATTTGGTAGTCTTTTTCGGCTTCGTCACGAATGATATCCACCACGTCGTCAATCGTAATTCGTCCCAATAGCCTACCGATACTATCGATTACAGGTAGCACTATCAAGTCGTACTTGTCCATCACGTTGGCAACTTCTTCGGAATCCATATCCACTTTCACACTGATAATTTCGTCGATCACTACCGAGGATACCAATTTTTCTTGTGCGTTAAGAATTAATTCTTTCAATGAAAGTGCACCCATAAGTACATTTTCATCATTAACGGAATAGACATAATACACGTCGTCTATTTCGCTTGCTTGCCGACGTATTTCGTCAATACACTTGGCTATTGTCCAATTTTGATTTACAGCGATCAATTCCTTTCCCATCAAACCACCAGCCGTGTCTTCGTCGTAATTCAACAAATCGACAATGTCGCCAGCCTGCGCCGTGTCTTGCATCATGGCAAGTACTTCTTCCTGTTTTTTCTCAGGCATGTCTCCCAGCACATCGGCAGCATCGTCAGAATCCATAAAATCCAAAAACTTACGAGCAATCAATTCGCTAGGTAATACTTTCAGAAATCGTTCACGATCGTCGTCTTCGAGTTCTGCCAGCACATCGGCAGCTTTTTCTCTATCTTCAATCAATAAGTACAAATATTTTGCCTCATCGATGTCCAAATCGTCATAAATTTCGGCAATATCTACAGCATACAAGTCAGCCATCATGGTTTTGGCTTGTACATCGTCTTTTTCTTCAACAATCAGCCGAAGCTTTTCGATGTATTCTTTCGTTAATTCAAAAGGCATAACACAGTTATTTTAAGGTCTTCGACCTTTTCGATATTACTTACAATAATTATCAGTAAATTTCAGAGAGTCGAATTAATCAACCATAAAAAGAGCGTTACTAAATAAGAATTGTCCATTATACCAAAAACCCCGAAACAAAGGATTATCCATCAGTAAGACGATTGATCCTTGTCCTTGATTTTTCACGGCACAAACGCTTGTTTCTTTCAGTTTTTCTTTCAATCGGTAACCAGTAAAACCTACCGACATCGCATCTGCTTCGATAGTCGCCACATTCCACGCATTTTCTACTTGTGCATAATGGCTTCGACTTATTTTTAGTGAGAAATAATAATTTGGAAATCCATAGCCTAGTGGGTGTGAGTTGTCTAATTTTGTTTTATAAATAGCTCCTCCTATCCTATCCATTACGCTGTTTCGTGCTACTTCATCGTACCGAATAGTTACTGTTTTTTTCTTCTCCTTTTTCTTTTTATTATCTTTTGTCTTAAATATTTTTTTTTTATACAATTGCCCAACAGCACTACCTACGGCAATTAGTTTTCCACCTTTATTTATCCATGATTTCAATTTTATGTAATCGTCATCGCTTAGTTGTCGGTAGTTTCCTTCGGGTAAAATAAATACATTATAATTGTCTAGTGGTATTTGAGAAAAATCGCCAATATCAATCACACCAAGTGGATAGTTTAATTGTTGTTCAAAATAAAACCAAAGCTCACCGAACGAATAAGCCGACACGCCTTCTCCTGACAAAATAGCAACTTTCGGTTTTTTTAATACACCAACCTTGTCCGATCCTAAATCGAAACCACGATCAGACCAGCCGCTCTTTGTTGAATAAATAACCGTAGAAGTAGCTTTCGCAACACGTTCTATTTTTTGCACTAGGTTTGGTGTGTTTTTATTATCAGCACTGGTTATGACCAAGCTCCCTGCTCCGAAAGTAGTTTCGTTTTGCTCAAACTCTTTATTCGTTTTCCGAACCCGAATACTCATTTGATGCATTTGTGCCAAAAAGCGAGCATCATTTAACGAATTCCATTTCACTAGGTAAGCATATTCATCATTCAGTTTTTGTATCTCGTTTTTATATATTTCTGCGGGCTTATATGCAGAGATTTTCTCGCTCGTAGCATAGCTTTCAAGACCAAAAGCATAAGGCAAAGCCCATGCTGTAATGTCATACGACACCGAGTCGGTAAGTATTGTTTGTGGATCAAAAAGTGCCTGTACCATTACCGAACGAGGCTGTACGGCTGTAATCAAAAGATCTCCTTCGTTGGCTTCAAAACTCTCGGTGTTTCCTGTTTGGTAATTATATCCATACATTTTCTGTTTGCTGCTCACTTGCTTATACTTAATTTGATGCATATCCAACAATCGACACAAATCAATGAGACGCTCTTGCTCATCGGTATCTTTGATGATGTAATTTAAGTATTGACCTTTCGGTTTTTGTGCACCTTTCTTAAATGCTTGTTCAAAGTTTATCGTTATTTCGTTTCGGTATTTAGCAGCCACCGCAATGGTAGAAATACTGGTTGTTAAATGGTGATCCATGCGTTGTTTTAAAGTAAGCGTATCGCCTGTATTCGTGAGA
>JAOZTL010000144.1 GCA_029942205.1 Bacteroidales bacterium
GCTAAAAGTTCTGAAAATGAGAGAGTTAATAGCTTATCGTGGTCAAAATATGATACTTGGCTTGGAGGTGTCGAATCGTACGAGGTGTATCGTAGTCTTGATGGTTCTGATTTTGAGAATATTGCCATATTAACTGATGACGATTCTACTTTTTCTGATGATATTTCAGAATTTGTAAATCCTGAATTAGGTGGACAGCAGAGTAAAGGAAATTTTTGTTATTTCATTATAGCAACAGAAGGAGCTTCTAATCCTTATAATAAAGTAGGAGTTAGTCGTTCAAATGTAACATGTTTAGAACAAAAACACGAAGTATTTGTTCCAAATGTTTTTAATCCAACAAGTTCTAATTCTAAAAATAGAGAGTTTAAACCTGTCGTTTCTTTTGCCGAAAGTTATTTATTAATTATTTATAATCGATGGGGCGAAAAAATATTTGAGTCTACAGATGGGCTTGTTGGCTGGGATGGTTACCTTGCTAGTGGTAAGCTTGCTCCGAAAAGCAGTTATGTTTATCTGGTTCAATTTACAAATGCCTTTGGTGTTGTTATAGAACAAAAAGGATATTTCTCGTTATTATATTAATTCTTATTTACACACTTGTTATAAAAAATAAGTACTTGTTTGAAAATAAAAGCAAAATATTAAGTCGAAATTTGAAACTTTTTAATCAGTCTTTCGTATATCAATAAAATAAACAAATTGTCGCTTTGATTTGATGTTTAATTATTTTCTGAATAATAAGGGTTTTTATCGTAATTTTCACGAATAAACTAGATATTAAGAAGATAATTAAATACCTTATCAATCGACGACTTTAATATTTATAAGTATTTTACTTGCTTTTATCATATTTTAGTGTTTTATGAAAGAAAATGAAGATTATATTCTTAATGAAGAGAAAATAATACAAGCAAAATACGAAGAACTTCTATCTGAATGTAGAATATGTTCAAGTGATAATTCTCGAAAGGTTCTTGATAAAGCTTTTTTACTTGCAAAAGATGCACATAAAGACGTGTATCGTAAAACAGGTGAGCCATTTATTTTGCATCCAATAGAAGTTGCACGTATTATTGTTACCGAAATGCCTTACGATCAGACTTCTATCGTTTGTGCATTACTGCATGATGTGGTCGAAGATTCAAAATACTACACACAAGAGGATATTCGAGAGCAATTTGGTAATACAGTTGCTATTATCGTAGGAGGATTGACTAAAATAGAAATAAACCAGCGAGAAGAACGTAATAATGGAAGAGAAAGCACTAGTCAATCTGCTACATTACAAAAAATAATCTTAGCACTTAATGGAGATTTGCGTATAGTCTATATTAAATTGTCTGATAGATTACATAATATGCGTACTCTTGATGGTATGCCTGATAATAAAAAGCTAATAAAGGGGGGGGAAACAGAATATTTATATGCACCATTAGCATTGCGTTTGGGAATGGCTAGGGTTGGACGAGAGCTGGAAGATTTGAGTTTTAAGCATCGAAGTCCTGAAAAATATGAGCAATTACATCAATCTATTCAAAAGGCAGAACCAAGACTTGACGCTTCTATTGATAATTTTATCGTATTAATTGATAAATTACTTGAAAATTACACTATTGATTATCATATAGATAAAATAAGACGCTCCTATTATTCTACATGGAAAAAAATGGAGAGAGATAAACTTTTATTTGATGATGTTTATAATTATGTAAGTGTACGTATTGTTTTTAATAATAATGAAGGCTTAGAAGCTCGAATTCATGCATTTTTGATTTATGCAATAGTTACAGAGAAATTACAAGCAAAACGTGCAAGCTTGCGGGATATGATAAAAACGCCCAAAAGTAATGGTTTTGAAGGTTTAATTGTCGATTTGATGTTTCAAGGACGCTGGATCGAATTGCAGATAATGAGTAGTCAGATGGATGAAATTGCTGAAAAAGGTTTTATTTCGTCTAATCAGTTTGATCCTAAAAAAGCAAATGATTGGCAAACAGCAATTTCTGATCAGATAGAAGAAATGATTAAGAAGAAAGAAACTGATTTGAGTTCTTTTTTTCCAACAATACATTCGTCTGATATTTATGTACTTACACCCAAAGGAGATTTGATGTATTTGCCCAAAGGAGCAACGGTTTTAGATTTTGCATTTCGGATTCATAGTGATTTAGGCTTGCGATTTTTACATGCAAGCATAAATGGAAAATATGTAGACTATACTTATAAAGTAAAGCGAGGCGAACAAATTCGTATAATTTCGTCCGACAACCAAATGCCACAAGAGAAATGGTTGAATTATGTGGTAACGCCTAAAGCTCGCAATTCGATTACCGATTATTTAAAGCGAGTACGTCGAAATTATGTAGGGCATGGTGCCGAAGTTATTCGATCTATTTCAGAATCAGTAAAAATCAATTTTTCCAAAGAGGTGATACTTAAGTTACGAAAAGAATTTTTGTGTGAAAATGACGATGATTTATTTTTGAAAATAGGAGAGGGGCGGCTAGAAAACGCAGTATTACTCAAAGTACTGAAAAACATGCATTCGCCAAGTATTATGAGTTCTATTCAGCAATTTATAAAGCACTTAAATACAAAAGAGACTGTAGGTGAGTCTGTTAGTTTATTTGATCCAAAGAAAGAATATTTACTAGGACATTTGGTTGAAAATCAAAAATATAAAAAAGCGACATGTTGTAATCCAATCCCTGGAGATTCATCCATAGCTTATTTGTCTGAAAATAAAGAGATTATAATTCATAATCGAGATTGTCCGAATGCGATACAGTTGAATGCCGAAAAAGGAAAATCGGTAGTAAAGGTAAGTTGGGGAAAATATACAATTCCAGATCATTTAGTCGTTCTTCAGGTAGAAGGCGTTGATAGAAAAGGATTATTATTGGATATTTTAAATCATATCACAAACGAACTAGACTCGAATATCCAAAGTGTAGAGATGCGAGGGCTTAATCACGTTTTTCGAGGAGTAATAAAATTGTATGTTCCTAATAAAAGATTATTAGATAAGTTGAAATCTAAAATATCATCCGTGAAAGGAGTTACACGAACTACACGTAGCGATTTGTCGTATCGTTGAATTAACAAGTAATGTTTAATTGTTATTTTTGCTGATTTTTAGAATAAAATAAAAGATTGATAAAAAAAAAAAGTACTTTCGTCAAAAATAGAGAGATAAGTTATTGATATTTGAGTTTTTTTTTATACTTTAATCACGTATAAAAAAATAATCATAATCATGCGAATGTTTCCTACACCAAAACTAAATACAGATCAATCATTTCCTTTGGTTGATTTATCTGTTTTATCTGATCTAAAAATATCCGAATCTCAAATAATCAGTTCCGAATTTGAAAACTTTTTGTCTAATTGTTCTCGTTGTAACAATCTGAAAGACCAAATTTTATTGCGAAAAGCCTTTCATTTTGCCTCGAAGGCACATGCGGGAATGAGAAGAAATTCTGGAGAACCATACATTTTACATCGTATTGCTGTGGCTGACATTGTGGTAAATGAAATTGGTCTTGGAGCAAAATCTGCTGCTTGTGCACTATTACATGACGTGGTGAGTATTACAGATTATAATTTGTCGGATATTTACAATGCTTTTGGAACAAAAATTGGCTTTATAGTCGAAGGCTTAGCTAAAATAAAAGATACTATTGACTCCCAAGAATCAATTCATGCTGATACATTTAGGAATATACTTTTGACATTATCGGATGATATTCGAGTTATTTTCATTAAATTGGCAGATCGACTACATAATATGAAAATGTTAAGTTGCTTGCCTATCGATCGACAGAAACGCTTACTTAATGAAACATTGAGTGTTTATATTCCTTTAGCACACCGTTTAGGCTTATATCCAATCAAAATACAATTAGAAGATTTATGTCTAAAGCATACAAATTTAGATGCCTATAATTTGATTGCATCTAAAATTCATGGCTCAGAGAAAACGCAGACACAGTTTATTAATAAATTTTCGTTACCAATTATAAATTCATTGACTAACGAAGGCTTTGAATTTTCTATCTCAGGACGTTCAAAATCCATTTTTTCTATATGGAAAAAAATGGAAAAAAAGAATATTTCTTTTGAAGAAGTATATGATTTATTTGCGATACGTATTGTTTTTACACCTAGCTTCGAAAGTAAAGAGATAGAGGAATGTTGGCAAATTTACTCGCATATTATGCAATACTATTCTCCACGACAGGATCGTTTGAGAGATTGGGTAAGTGAGCCAAAATCAAATGGTTATGAGGCATTGCATACAACAGTAATGGGACCCAAAGGACGCTGGGTGGAAGTGCAAATTCGTTCAGAACGCATGAATGAAGTTGCTGAAGTCGGTTTTGCTGCACATTGGAAATATAAAGGTATAAATGATAAAAAGTCGGAGTTAGATGCTTCTTTGAAAGAAATTCGGCAGAAATTAGAAGAAGGACTTGGAGATGATTCGTCTTATTTGGATAATTTTAAGATGAATTTATTTGCTTCCGAAATCCATGTATTTACTCCGAAAGGGAAGATATTGACGCTTCCGAAAGATTCTACAGCTCTCGATTTT
Organism: Bacteroidales bacterium; assembly: GCA_029942205.1. Lineage (GTDB taxonomy): Bacteria > Bacteroidota > Bacteroidia > Bacteroidales > JAOZTL01 > JAOZTL01. Next base: position 4,598 of record JAOZTL010000144.1, read on the forward strand.
GCTTTTTCTGTACATACAGACTTGGGAATGAAAAGTTTAAGTGCAAAAGTGAATCATCGCTTAGTCAGTTTAGACTCGCTGATTCGTAGTGGCGATCAAGTAGAAATAATTAGTTCTGCCTCCGTAAACGCTAATATTGAATGGTTGCATTTTGTGAAAACAACAAAAGCAAAATCTGCTATTAGAGATTATTTTGATAAAAAAAGAATAGGAAACATCGTTAAAGGTGAATTTATTCTGGATACCGTTTTGGATGAGCATCGTAACATTGGAACAGAGCGTGCTGTTTTTATATTAAAGTCTAGTTTGAGAGTTAATTCAGATGAAGAATTATTTTGCAGAATAGGATCAGGCTCTATTTCGTATGATGAAATTGTAGATTTCTTGAAACAAAGTATGGATAGTCGTTTTATTAATTACTGGTCTGTGGAACTGACAGAAAGAAAGGAAAATCTAAGTTCTGTATTAAAAATTGGTGATTCAGAACTTATTGCTACACAAAAATGGAATAATAGCTCATATCAATTAGCTAATTGTTGTGATCCATTACCTGGAGACCCAATTATTGGAATTATAGATAAGTTTGGGATGGCATTTGTTCATAAGCCTTCTTGTGAAAAAGCAAAGAAATTTATTCTAAAAGGAAATACTGTTTATTTTGCAAAATGGACTGAGCAGCGTAAACTCTCTTTTTTGGTACGAATTGAGTTAAAAGGCAAGGATAATAAAGGATTAGTTAGCGATATGTCTTCTTTAATATACAGAGACATGCATGTTAATATAAAATCAATACATTTAGATACTTTTGATGGACATTTTACTGGCTATATTGATTTGTATGTGCAGGATACTAATTATCTTTCGCTTTTGGTACAGCAAATAAAAGAGCTGGATGGTATGCAGAAAGTAACAAGGAAAATGACATTTGATCTACTTGTTTAATTGCTTGATTAGTAGAAGTATATGTGTGTTATTTTTTAATTCTATGAGAAATAAAAATCTCTTCTTTAAATTTATTCTAAATAAGCTTTTTGTTCTTTTAAAAATTATTATCTTTATCCTTATTTTAATTTAGACTAAATTATGATTTGCGATAATACGAAAGAGACAGTAAGACAGATATTTACCGAATATCTGGAAAAAAAAGGTCATCGAAAAACTCCCGAACGATTTGCAATACTTGACGAAATTTATTCTCGTGATGGTCATTTTGATATCGAATCGCTGTATATTTTTATGAAAAATAAAAACTATCGTGTCAGTCGAGCAACTTTATACAATACGATTGAATTGTTGTTGAGTTGTAATTTGGTATTGAAACATCAATTTGGTCGAAATATAGCACAGTTTGAAAAAGCACATGAATGTAAGCAGCACGATCACTTAATCTGTTCATAATGTGTTAAAGTAATTTAATTTTGTGATCCCAGAATTCATGAAATTCAAACGACCGTTAGCGAATTGATGCATTTTACTGTTACTTACCACTCCTTATATTTTTATGGAATTTGTGAAGAATGCAAAGAAAAAGAACGAAAACAAGAAGCTGAAAAAAAATAACTTCTTCTTATTTGTGAAGACAGTTAAAACTCGCTACCTATTTAATGTTATTTGCATATTTGTGTAAAATTTTAGTAGTATAAATAACTTTATCATGCTAGCTTGTATAGCTAAAAAAATAAAAAATGGCATATAATGCACCTTTAGCAGAGCGATTACGTCCCAAAAATCTGGATCAATACATTGGACAAGAGCATCTTGTGGGAAATAATGCCATTTTGCGTCAATTTATAGAATCAGGCAACCTTTCTTCTTTCATCCTTTGGGGACCTCCTGGAGTTGGAAAAACCACTTTAGCCCGAATTATCGCAAATAGTCAAGATAGGCATTTTTTTTCATTAAGTGCTGTCAATTCTGGTGTAAAAGATGTAAGAGAAGTTATTGATAGAGCAAAAAAACTTCAATTTTTTAGTAAGCCTAATCCAATTCTTTTTATCGACGAAATTCATCGATTTAGTAAATCGCAGCAAGATTCGTTGTTAGCTGCTGTAGAACAGGGAGTTGTAACGCTTATTGGGGCAACAACCGAAAATCCGTCTTTTGAAGTCATTTCACCACTACTTTCTCGCTGTCAAGTTTATATTCTTAAATCGCTAGAAAGAAAGGATTTAGAGAAATTATTATATCAAGCAATTGAAAAAGACATTGACTTAAAGAAAAAGAAAATAAATATTGTCGAGACCGATGCATTGTTTATGCACTCGGGTGGTGATGCTCGTAAGTTATTGAATTTAATTGAATTAATTATAAATGCAGAAAATGGTGATACGGTCGAATTTACCAATAAAATAGTAACTTCTCGTTTACAAAAGAATATTGCCGTTTATGATAAAAATGGCGAATTGCATTATGATATTATTTCGGCTTTTATAAAATCAGTACGTGGTAGCGACCCGAATGCCGCTGTTTATTGGCTGGCACGAATGATAGAAGGTGGTGAGGATGTGAAGTTTATCGCACGAAGGCTGATTATTTTGGCATCCGAAGACATCGGGTTGGCTAATCCAAATGCATTATTATTGGCAAATAATTGTTTTCAAGCATGTAATGTGATCGGATTTCCTGAATCTCGAATTATTTTGTCGCAAACCACTATTTATTTGGCGAATTCTGCTAAAAGTAATTCAGCATATTTGGCAATAAAAGATGCTCAAAAAATTGTGCAACAGACTGGTAATTTGGATATTCCATTGCATTTGCGCAATGCACCTACCAAACTGATGAAAGAAATTGGTTATGGGAAAGGCTATCAATATGCGCATAATC
>JAOZTL010000145.1:0-5281 GCA_029942205.1 Bacteroidales bacterium
AAGCATCAGTATTCAATAAATTTTTGTCCGAATTACGTGATCATACGATTCAGCAGGATCAGATGCGTTTTCGTCGCAATATGGAACGTATAGGCGAAATATTTGCTTACGAAATAAGCAAAAAGTTACAATATGTTCCAGTGGATATCGAAACTCCCCTAGGAGTTGCTCGTATGGATTTGCAAACAGATAAAATAGTACTGGCTACTATTATGCGAGCGGGTTTACCTTTACAACAGGGTTTACTCAATTATTTTGATGGAGCAGAAAATGCATTTATTTCAGCATTTCGTAAGTATCACAAAGACAGTACTTTTGATATTCAATTTGAATATTTATCATCACCACCGTTGGATGATAAAATCATGATTCTGTCAGACCCAATGTTGGCAACAGGAGCTTCGATGGTGCTAGCATACGAGAATTTGCTAGAACAAGGTACACCAGCACATACGCATGTAGTTACAGTCGTGGCTAGCCGTGAAGGGCTTGATTATGTAAAAGAATATTTCCCCGAGAAAAAAGTTACTATTTGGGTAGGTGCGATCGATCAAGAACTCACAGCAAAGTCCTATATTGTACCAGGGCTAGGTGATGCAGGCGATCTTGCTTTTGGAAACAAAGTAAGTGGCTGATAAGTATCTATGAAAAATTAATTGTATATTTACGTAATTATAAATTGCTTATTTAATGAGTATTGTATAAGTGCATAATCAATATTAAACAGTACGAAGTACTTAATTTCCGATTTTCTTCTCAATAAAACAAATACAAAAGACAGAGCTTCATTTTATTTGTTCTGTCTTCTTTCATTGTTAAATAATTCTATTTTAAACAAAAATTGTAACGAATCCGAAAAAGTTTTATTTGATTCAATAGGACGTAGCTTTACTACTTATTGAGTTTTATTATTATCGTCTTACGAAGACTTTTTGCTTTTATCTTTCCTTTAAGTTTATCTCCTTTTATTACTGGATTTCTGTCAGTTAGCATCACTGTAGTAAATTAAATCATTTCTTATTATGAAATAGAATTCATCAAATATCGATGCTTATTATTCTTTAGTAAAAAAATATTGTTAATAAGTTTTTAAAACTATTATATTTTAATGAATTCGATATTTATGTTTTGGCAAGATAATTGAAGTGTTGATATGTAGAAATTTAAACTGTTAAATAGATAATTATACCTAATTTATCTAAATTACGAAAATGATCTTAAATTTAAAGATTATAGTAACAATCTTAATATTATTAAATCTATTATAAAAATTATAATTACAAAGAATTTAGATCTGTAAACACATTTTAAAGAGAATATTTTTCTTATAATTTACTTAAAACCTTCTATTACTTTCAATTAGTAGGGTAAATAATTCTTTAAAAACAAAAATAATATTTGAAATATCTAATAATTAAAATAAAACAATATTTTTATTAAATAGATTTTATTTTATAGATAACTATAGTTATATTAATTGTAAATAGGAATTTATAATAATGAATAGCATATTAACAAATGTTAATTCTTAATTTATGATTGTATATTGAGTTGATTTTGGGCTAATTGGAGATTTTAAATTAGTAGACAAATTTAATTAAGGTTTTCTACACTTTTTAATGTTGCTTATGCAATTATGTAAACTCATACGATTCAGTGAAATGCATATTTTAAAATGTTCTGTTAATTTTGTTCACTCATTTAGGTTGGATACCTTATTTTTAGTATCTTGGTGGCATTTATACTGAAATGCTATCCTATATTATGAATTTAAAACGTTTCTTTTCTGCCTGTTTTCACTCATAAAATTATTCCATAACACAGGCTATGCAAGAATTTTATGAATAAAAACAAATAAAAAATAATTCATTTTCTAAATCACAATTATAACAGCAATTCAGTATAATCTTTTATTGAATAAACAAGTAATTTTTAATCTAAAATTTAAAATTCATGAAAAAAAGTCGTAAAATAAGTTTGATTATTCTTTTAATCATTCTGTTACCTATTGTTGGCACAATAGGCTATCTCTATGTTTCGTTCAATTATTTTTCGTTAGAAGACAATTATGAAGTAACACAAAATAATCTGGCATACTTCAATGAGTCGTATGATGAGGCTCGTTCTGATTTTTTAGAGCAAACAGTTTTGGTACAAAAACAATACGCCAATAGTCAATACATAAAAGTAGGCGTGCCGCATTTAACCGATACCGATTTAACTATCGATATGTTGTATATTCCTAGTACAGACAGCTTGATTGATAAAATATTTATATTAAGTTCTGGAGTACATGGAGTAGAGGGATATGTGGGGAGTGCTGTTCAGCTTTTTTTCATGGATAATTATTTGACCGACGAGCTTTTAGCTAAAACGTCGGTATTGCTTATTCATAGTGTTAATCCTTATGGTTTCAAATATTCGAGGCGTGTTTCCGAAAATAATGTGGATCTAAATCGTAACAGCGATACATCCGAAGAGCTTTATGCTATAATTAACGAGGGCTATCCTCAAGTGTATGATTTGATTAACCCCAAAGGAGAAGCCGACGTATCATCGATGAGTAATCGTTTCTTTTTTCTGAAAGCAATCCAGCGAATCGTTGAATCTGGCATGCCTGTACTGAGACAATCGATACTGCAAGGACAATATCAATATCCAGAAGGTTTATACTTTGGTGGGCAAAAAGCCGAAGCACAAATCACGAGTCTTATTCCAGTGATAGATTCTTTATGTGAGCCTTACAATACGATATTTGCAGTAGATTTACATACAGGTTATGGTGCAAGAGGACAGCTACACTTATTTCCAAACCCAGTAGAAGACGACATGCGAGCACGAATGAATACTTTATTTGATGGTTTTCATATCGACTGGGGCGATTCTGGTGATTTTTACACCGTAACAGGCGATTTTGTTAATTATATTGGTAAAATAAATGCAGGGAAAACATTTATTCCAATGGCATTTGAGTATGGAACGATGGATAGCCAAACAACAATAGGCTCTCTAAAATCGATTCACACCATGATTCTTGAAAATCAAGGTGTACAGTATGGTTATGCTTCGGCAGAGGATTCGGTTGAAATTAAGAAGAACTTAGTCGAAATGTATTACCCTGCATCGGAAGCTTGGCGTAGCCATGTTATCGACGAAACAAAAAATATTTTCGATATTGCTCTAACACGCTTTTCTGATTCGAAATAAGATTTTTGCCTATTTATAGTTACTTACATAATTCTGTAAGATACAGAGTCGTAAATACACAATTAATTTTGTCTATTTAATCAAAGAAATAGATTAAATTAATTGTATATTTGATTTTTCAATGAGTCATTGATGCAATGTTTTGCATAAGTGCGTAAGTAACATCAAAAAGATAGAAGATCTTATTCGTCAAAAAATAAGTACCATTGAACAGAAAAAAAGAGATAAGATTCTGAAATATAAAAAAATATTTGTATATTGCTTGAAAATTCTTAGAAACAAAAAAACTCAAAGAAATGGACTTATCTACAGAAGGAGTAACTTTATATGCTGTTTTTATTACAGACGTACTTAAAGAGTTTGATGCGCAGGATGCTAAAAATACAGATCTTTTTGAAATGACTGAAGACTATGAATTAGACGATCCATATATTTCTGTTCCTATCGAGCTTTATAATAATATGTGTGATTGGGTATACAAGCATTATGGAAAAGAAAAACTCCTCGAAATAGGCAAAAATGTAGGACAGACTGCATACGGATCTCTTATCGAGAATAATATTATCCAAACAGATGCTTCCCCCGTCGAAGTTATCGAAGGCTTAGCAATAGCTGCTAGTTCGTTAATTCAAGATAAAAAAAATAGAGGCTGGGAAATACTTGCATCCACAGATAATTCTATCTCTTTGCGCAGAACACAAACATTCAATAGAACGCTGCAATTTGGATTACTGAAAAGTATTATTGCGCAAAGTGGCGTTAAGCATATTGCTATCCAATACACGGCTGATGTTACCAAAGGAGACGAATTTGATGAATATGAAATTACTTGGAAATAACTGGAGGATATCCGTTTATTATCAAAATATTTAACACTAAATTAATTAAACTAAAACTATAAAAATGGGAATTTGGGATAAACTTCGCAACGAACTCATTGATATTATCGAATGGCTCGATAGTAGCAATGACACTATTGTGTACCGTTATGAACGAGAAGACAATGAAATAAAAAATGGAGCAAAACTAATTGTGCGTGAATCACAAGCAGCAGTGTTTGTAAATGAAGGTCAATTGGCAGACGTGTTTCCTCCAGGAACTCACGAGCTAAAAACAGAAAACTTACCGATACTTTCAAAACTAAAAGGCTGGAAGTATGGTTTTAGTAGTCCTTTCAAGGCAGAAGTATACTTTTTAAGTACCAAACGTTTTACCAATCAGAAATGGGGAACTCCCAACGTATTTTACATTAGAGATGCCGACTTTGGGCGCGTAAGCATTCGTGCATTTGGAACGTACAGTATCAAAGTAAATGACCCAGTGAAATTCTTGAGAGAAGTTTCGGGTACAGATGGAGAATTTACGACCGACGAAATTTCCGACGAGTTGCGTAGCATGATTATCACTCGGTTTATTGATGCTATTGGAGAAAGTGGACTTGCACTTCTTGATTTTGCTCAAAATTACAAAGACTTATCCGATTTCTGCCAAAAGAAACTTGGTACTGAATTTGGCGAATATGGTCTGGAAATAAGCAAATTCTTGGTTTCGAGCATCAGCTTACCACCAGAATTACAAGCAAAATTAGACGAAGGTACAGGAATGAATATGCTTGGCGATATGAATAAATATAGCCAAATGAAATCTGCGGATGCAATGGAAAATGCAGCCAAAAATCCAGCTTCAGGCGGAGGCATGGAGGGTATGATGGGAATGGCAATGATGAATCAAATGATGCAGAATCAGCAGAATCAGAATCAGCCGCAACAACAGCAATACCAACAGCCGCAACAACAAACACCTCCTCCGATGCCTCCTCAATTGAAATTTTTTGTTTCGACAAATGGGCAGCAGAGTGGACCTTTCGATATGAATACCTTGCAGCAAATGGTGATGCAAAAACAATTAACGAAGGAAACATTAGTATGGAGAGAAGGAATGGCTAGCTGGCTAGCAGCAGGACAAGTAACCGAAGTTTCGGGATTATTCGGTGCTGTGCCTCCTCCACCACCACCTCCACCACCACCACCAGCGTAAATGAGGAGTTTTAAATAAAAAAAAAATGCTTTATACA
>JAOZTL010000145.1:5291-7418 GCA_029942205.1 Bacteroidales bacterium
GAAAAGAGATTAAATTTTAAATTTATTAATAATAACATTAAGATTATCTGATAGTTTTTCAAATTTAGTAGTACTTTCAGACATCTCAAAAGCAACATTTTGATTTTCATCAGAGATAATGTTCAAATCCTCCATTGCTTTCAGTATTGTATCGATATTTTTATTTTGCTCGTTACTAAGTACAGCTATTTCTTGCACCAGTTCTACGGTTTTTTCTATCTCTGGTAATAGCTCTGTAATACGGTTTCCTGTATCAGAGCTGATGCTTACGCCTTTTTGTGTTAGCTCATTTATTTGTTTAGCGGCTAAAGAGCTTTGCTCAGATAATTTACGTACTTCTTGAGCAACTACCGAAAATCCTTTGCCTTGTTCACCAGCCCGTGCCGCTTCAATAGAGGCGTTAATTGCTAGCAAATCAGTGTGTTCTGCAATATCTCCGATAATAGTTATATGATCCGCTATTTCATTCATTGAATTAACTGTTTGTAGGATAAGGCTTTTTCCTTCTTTTAGTTCAAGCATGGCATTTTGTGATATAGATTGCGTACTTTCCGTATTACTATGCGATAATTTTATATTAGCTGAAATATCATTCAAAGAATCACTTATCGAATTTGCCGATTGTTTTTGTTGTTCGGCTATTTTTTCGTAATTTGTTGATTTATGTTTAAAACTCTCAGAGAATGCATCCATTTGTAAGGCACTGTCTTTCATGTCGCTAATCATTTCTTTAAATCGTGCCACCATCAAACGCAGTGCTTCTCCTAATTCACCAATTTAATCTTTTGAGTGAATATCTAGTTTTGCAGTAAGGTGGCCTTGGCTGATTATTTTGGCAAATTCGATTCCTTTATTTATCGAACGAAACGAATAATTGGTAGCAAAAAACATGATCGACAATAAGACTATTAAGCCAATAATCCCTGCAAATAATGTATTTCGGGTAATTATATTGGCTTCGGCCATTACTTGATCCATGTATACTAAAATACCCAATGACCATGGAGTACTCGTATTTCCTATTTTTACGGGAGTGAAGAATACAAAAATATCGCCATGCGTTTCAGAATGTGTTGCGTATAACTCAAACTCATTCCCTTGTTCGAGTGTTTTCGATATTTCGTGTATGCTGTCATCTTCGGCATTTATTTCTGCAAAAGTGTAGCCTATAACACTTGAATCGGGATGATATACATATTTGCCTTTGTTTGAAATCAAAAAAGCATAGCCTGTTTCATAGGGTTTTATTGCGCTTACCAAATTCTGAAAGTAGTTTAAATCCAAATCAATACCTACCAAACCTATAAACTCGTCATTTTTTACGATTGGTACAGCAACCGTAGTTTCATAAAGACCTATTGTGCGGTCGTGATAAGGCTCAAACAAAGTTTCTTGCTTGTTATCCATTATCCAATGGTAATTGTTGCGATTTTCAATACCACCTACGTCTAAACTATCAAATGCTTCTAGTATTTCATCATCAGTTCGAATGTATGCGCCAATAATACGACCAGGCTGACTGCCCCATGTTTGTGAAAACTCGCTCAATTGCCAACTATACCAAGTACATATGTATGATTCATTCATATCCAATGTATTTCGCATCATATTGTCGTACAGTTTTCTTTTTTCGGAGGCATTTAAATTTTCATAATCGTACATTACTGATGCCATTCCTCGTGCCACTCCTAGATCTACATTTATCAATGAAGCAATATTGGATGCATGTAAACGTGCTTGCGATTTCACTATTTGTTCCGAATCTTTCTTGTTTTTGGTTTTTAAATTAATTAGAATATAAGAATAGGAAACCGTAAAAGTAATGATTATAGTTACTAATGTAGATAGGATTAGTTTTTGTTTTAAGGTTAATTGCATGATTAGGATTTGTTTGAATTTGAACGAAAGATAGCAATAATTTTACCAAAAACAAAAATGTATTTATGTTTATGGCTGATTGATCGAATCTGTATGTATACTGAAATGCTATCATAATTATGAATTTAAAACGTTTTTTTCTGCCTGTTTTCACTCATAAAATTATTCTATAACACAGGCTATGCAAGAATTTTATGAATAAAAACAAACAAAAAATAATTCATTTTCTAAATCACAATTATAACAGCA
>JAOZTL010000146.1 GCA_029942205.1 Bacteroidales bacterium
AGTGTATTTGCTTGTGGCTGTGCCATTCCCAAACCGAAAGAGGGTGTTTTTCAACAATTTTCAGTAATTGTACGAGGGCGATTCCTCCGCTAGAAGGCGGTGGCATGGATATGATACGGTACTTTTTTTTGTAATCACCAACAATTGGTTTGCGCCATTTTGACTCATAATTTGCTAAATCGTCATAATTGATTAAACCACCAGACCGTTGCATTTCGGCTACTATTAGCTTGGCTGTCTGCCCTTTGTAGAATCCATCGCGCCCATTTTCTTTTATACGTTCGAGAGTAGCGGCAAGTTGTGGCTGCTTGAGCAAATCGCCTTCTTTCCACGCATCTTTTTTGACAAAAGCAGTCGAATCGTTGTTTAATGTAAGGAAAATTTGTTGTAAATTATTTAAACCTTCTGCTTGTATTTTTGTAACATGAAAGCCATTGTGTGCCAAATCAATAGCAGGTTGAATGACTTCATTGAAAGATAATTTTCCAAATTTCTGATGTGCTTTAATCAATCCGTCCACAGTGCCAGGTACACCTGATGCATGGTGTGTGTATAGGCTCATATCTTCTATCACATTACTGTCTTTGTCAAGAAACATGTTTTTATTTGCCTTACTAGGGGCTGTTTCTCTAAAATCAAGCGACGTTCCTTGTCCGTCGTTAAATCGAATCAGCATAAACCCGCCGCCACCAATATTTCCTGCATTCGGGTAGCAAACAGCTAGTGCAAAGCCTACTGCAACAGATGCGTCTATTGCATTTCCATTTTTTTCGAGTATTTGAACGCCTATTTGCGATGCATCGGGATGAGCAGAAACGACCATGCCGCTATCTACAACAAGTCCTTGTTTGTGAATATTCTGATTTTCAGGCTCACACGCAACAATAGAGCTGATTAGAATTAAAAAAATGAAATAAAACAAATTTCGTGTCATGAGCTTTCGTATTTGGTTAATAGTAAAAAAAAGAATATCTTTAAATGCTTAAATAAAAATGCAATGTAAATTAAATATAATGTAAGGAGTTGTATTATTTTGATGGCATTTTATTATTGTTCAATTAATTGATTATAAATGTGTTATGTGAATATTAGCCAACATTAAATAGAATGAAAGCCTTATTTTACACACGACAAAGCTATTTTTCTTTTTTGTAAATACAAAATAATTTCACGAAAAATAAAATCTTTATGATGCTATTTTTTTTATCATTAGCCCCCGTTTTGGTCATTCTTACTTATCTTTATTACAGAGATAAATACGAAAAAGAGCCTTTGCGCTTCTTGATGATGTCTCTGTTAGCAGGTGCATTGACGGTAATTCCTGTTTTTGTGGTAACATTTCCTATCGAATTGTCATTTTTAGGTGATAATCCGTATGTTTTAGCATTTGGAAATGCATTTTTAGAAGCAGCAATTCCTGAAGAATTTTTCAAATATCTCGCATTTATATTGGTCATTTGGCGGAATAAAAACTTCAATGATTTTTTTGATGGAATTATTTATGCTACTTATATTTCGCTTGGTTTTGCAGCAGTCGAGAATGTGTTGTATGTTTTAGAAAGCGGTTTTGTGGTTGGGATTATTCGGGCAGTAACAGCAGTGCCTGCCCATGCGCTTTTTGGTATTACGATGGGCTATTATTTTTCGTTAGCAAAATTTATTCCTTCTTATCGATCAGGGCATTTAATTGCAGCTCTATTGTTACCAATTATTTTGCATGGAGCGTATGACTATATTTTGATGGTAGGCGAAATTTGGCTGCTTTATTTGTTCTTGCCATTTATTATTTTTTTATGGTATTCTGGATTTCGGTTAATGAAAAAACATAATGATTTATCCATATTTAAACCACATTCATCTAATAATCACCTCGGTTAAGCATTATTAAGGTACATTTTTCTATGGTTTCAATATTATGAGATTGAGCCATTTTTTTGAGTTTATGATTTTCAGTACCAGGATTGAATATCAAACGTTTAGGCTTTAGGCTGATAATATATTCGTAATAAGCAACTTGACGCTCGATACCTAAATATAAAGTAACAGTATCGATGTCGTCCAAAGCAGGTGTTCCTTTTATTATTTCTACATCGTCAATTTTGTTTGGTCGCCCACCAATCGCCACAACAGTATGCTGAAAATGCCTGAGAAGCTTTACTGCTCTATTGGAATAGCGTTCAGTGTTGGGGCTTGCACCCAAAACGAGTGTTTTTTTCATCTGTTTAAATCGTATAAATTGTTGAAAATTAAAATTTTCTTCAAATGAAGTGAGTAATTATTCTTGATAAATTTTATTATTAGGACTTAGTTGTTTTTTTCAATCAAAACTGTAGCATAAGCAGCTATTCCTGTTTCGTTTCCTACAAAACCTAGCCGTTCGGTGGTGGTCGCTTTTATCGAAATGTCATCACTTGTAATATTCATTACTTTGGCTAAAATAGACTGCATTTCAGGTATTCTGTCTTTTATTTTTGGACTTTGCAAACTAATTGTGGCATCGATATTTCCTATAGAATAGCCTTTAGTCGTAATAATTTCAACCGTTCTACCCAATAGTTTTTTGCTGTCGATTCCTTTATACGCTTGATTTGTATCAGGAAAATGAAATCCAATATCTCGCATATTTGCCGCTCCAAGCAAGGCATCGCAAATGGCGTGTATCAACACGTCGGCATCCGAATGCCCGACAGCTCCTTTGGTATGAGGAATTTGAATACCGCCTAACCAGAAATCTCTCCCCTCCGCCAGTTGATGCACATCATAACCAAATCCTACTCGTATTTTCATTTATTATAATTTTGTAATCAATTGAAACTTCAGACTTCGTTTGTTTTATTATTTTTGCTCATATATATCGCTATGTTTTAACGATTTAGGGCTAAAAATATGAACTTAGCTGGTTTCTATTAATAAATTATTCATTGATAGTTGCTGTGCTCATGTTTGCAAAATCAAACGATAAGGTGAAACGCAAGGTGTTTTCAAGCGGATTATGCTGATTAATAGGCATTAAATAAGCAAAATCGAGTCCAAAAACATTTAATTGTAAACCTATTCCTAAAGTAAAAAATTTTCTATTTCCCTTTGTTTCGTGTTCATGAAAATAGCCACCTCGTATAGCAAAGCGCTTGTCATACCAGTATTCTAATCCTAGCGAGTAATATAATTCACGAAATTCTTCTGACGACCCACCTGGTGCATCACTAAATGACTGGATAATACCCACTGGTACAGAAACATTTGGATCTTTTCCTTCAATAATATTATCGGCATCCGTGCCTGCTCCGTCGTAAATAGGAGGGGTTGGAACTAGTAATTTATTAATGTCCAAAGCTACGCTTAGTGAGTTAAATTCATCAAAATGACTAGTAAGCGAAGCTCCTATACGCAGATTGGTGGGCAAAAAATCAGCAGTAGATTCATCGGTATAGGATATTTTTTGTCCAATATTCGATATATTTAGTCCATAAGCCATTTGTGCCTTTTTTTGAGCCATAGTAATGTCTTTTTGATAATAAAAAGATAAATCTCCAGCAACAGAACTGCCTGGATGCGACTCTGTTCCACCTACATAAGCTCCATTTGTTAAATTAGAACGAAGATAACGAATCGTAACACCTGCAGATAAATCGGGTGATAATTTTAAGGAATAAGAGCCATCTAAGGCAAATTCATTAGGTGTGAAATCTGTCAAAAAACTTCCGCTGACATCAATAAAAGCAATGCTTCCGAGCGAAAAGTATCGCATGGAATAGCCTATTGTTTGTCGTCTATCTAGTTTTACAAAACCTGCTAAATAAGATAAATTAATATCGCCAATGAGTGCACGTAACCAAGGAGTGTATGAAATTGCTAAACCAAAGTCTGAATCAGTAAAGCTATATTTTGCAGCATTCCAGTGCATTGAGTTCGCATCAGGGCTAGTTGCAGCTCCTACTTCGCCCATTGCGCCTGCTCTGGAGTCGGGGGTAATCATCAAAAATGGAACACTGGTAGTGATTGTATTTACGGGTTCTCGTCCATCTAATGGATCTTTCGTAATTTGTGCATTAGATGAAAATGCAATTAATTGAATACTGATAAAAAAGAGTAAAAATCTTTTCATTTTTTATGTGATTTATTAGGTCTATAATTTTAGTATAACGATTTAGGACTTTGTATAGTATTGCAAAACTAGTATTTTTTGCAAGAGTATTCATTTTTTTTGATTATTTTAATATTAATAGTTTTTCTAATTTTTCGACCACTGTGCCGTTTGGAGTTTGAATGCGTAATTGATAAAAATAAACACCTTTCCCAATTTTATTTCCATAATTATCCAAGCCTCCCCAAAAGATTGGTTCAGAGCGAAATCCATCAGTCATCATGCTTCGTTGAATCGTTTTTATTAAACGTCCGCTGACGGTAAATATCTGAATTTGAATCAATAAGCTTTGATTTGCCGCATTGTGTTCAAAAATAAAAGAAGTGTGTGTGGTAAATGGATTTGGATAATTCATTAAGTGTTTGATTTCTAATTCATCAGAATTACTAACTATAAAATCTAAGCGCATTTTTGATGAGTTATTTACTACATCCCAAGCCTTTAGTGTCAAATAATGATTGCCTGATTCTAAGTCAAATAGTTGATAAGATATTTTTCCCGATCGATAGTTATCTAGGTCTGCTTGATAATAATCATTAATAATCGTTTTATTTTCTTGTTTATCATCTAAAATAAAACTTATTTCGTGTCCAATATTTGAATTACTCGTATTTATACCGTTCTTGTCCGAAATATTTGCTAGTATAGTTGGGTTTTCATTAGTAATACTTCCATTTATAAAATCTTCGGTATTCATGAAAATCTGAATCTCAGGCCCTTCCGAATCATCAATTTGTTGATCTGATACACCTCCGATGATAAATTCATCAAAAAAACCATTTGCTTCTTGTTGATTATTAGATGAATAACTGTAATAATTTATTTTTCCATTTCCGAAATGATACATAATATCTTTAGGGACAATAAATTCAAACTGAAATGTTCCATTTGTAACACTTGATTTTCCTTTGTAAATAATATTATTTTGGACATCAAATTCAAAACTCCCAATTCCATCGTTGTTTAATGTTTGGATTTTTGTTTTTTTATCGAAAACAGCAGGAAATATAATTCCTTGATAATCGGATACTTTGTTGTTATTTTCGTCTTGTATTTCGCCCGTTATGGTGATTTTAGACAATGCTTTTATGGTATCAATTTCGTTATTAACGTCTTTTTGATTGATGTGTGTCGTTATTGCTTTATTATTTGCTGTGTATATGCGTATGGCAGGGTCGCCGAGTAGTGTGAAATTTCGCTTGTTTTGCCCCGTTCCTGCTGCAATTTTGGTTAGTCGCATGATGTCGCCTAGTCGCATTGTTTCGCCGTTGTATTCTGTTTTTAAGGCATAATCGTAGAATCGTTGATTTAGAATGAAATTTGGAGTCGAAAAAACTAGCCTAGTTGTTGATAATAAGGCAATTCCGCCACCAGCGGGCTGTAATAAAATTTGTTCGCCAGCCGATGTTTGTTTGTAATCATCAAATCGGCTAAATTCACATGTCGCTGTAACAAAAAGCGGTAATTTTGTTGAATTTTTCCATGAATTTATGTCGTTAAATCCTAATATTCGTTCTTTTGCAAGTCCTTTGGTGCTACCATGTCCCATGTAATTGAATATGAGTATACCTTTACGTATATTGTTATTTATCGCCTCATTAGCAGATGGATAGCTTTGTCCGTTGGCAGAATTAACTTGTAAAAAAGCATCCAAATAAATTTTACTAATTGAAATTTCGGGATTTTTCACATTTATTTTTTTTGCCAGTTCTTCTGTATCCGACATGAATATATTCGAGTCTTCATCATCGGCAATTAAGCATATTTCATTGCGCCAAACACCACGAGAACTTTCCGAATAGTAATTCGTTATTTTTTCAACAATTTGCATGCCTTCTGTAATATTTTGTATAGGGAGGCGACCTATTCCGAGGTCTAAAAAACCAGTAGCTTCGCCTTCGTCGTCGTCCAATAATCCAAAAAAATCATCCGTTACAAATGAGCTTGTCGGGCTTAGCGATTCTATCGATTGATAGGTAGGCAGAAAATTGCTATTCTCGGAAGTTGTTGATTGATTGTCGTATGAGCCATCACCAATTAAAAGTAAATATTTCAGATTACTTTGCTCGTATACGTGTTTTGTAAAATCACGAATAGCAGCAACATCAGGCGTTCCAGATGAAAATTCGTTGTAAATTTGTTCTAATTCTACAACCAAACATTTCAGTCCGTCTTGTTCTGCATGCAATATGGCTAAACTATTGGCAACGGATAAGAATTGTTTTGGTGTGATAAGTAATAAATCTACATTAGATATTCCATGTAAATTTTGATTTTCAATATTTTTTATATTCGTTTCGCTTAGATCAGGACGAAGAGAATTTTCTTTGTCAAACACAATAAATTCTCGTAACTTGTCTGTTTTTGAGTTGAAAATTAGTTTGTTATTTTCGTATTTTGTTGTGATTTGTTTTACATCCGAAGGCGTAGTAATATCCCAAACAATGGTATTTGTAGTATTATTGCTAATTTGAAACTGTGTAATATTCTGATTTCCAAGGGTAGAGGGATCTCTGAAATGCATTTGTGAATTTGACATTAAAAGCTGTCTGCGAGCATTTATCTCTATTTTGTCTAACCAACCAGTGGCGGATGCTGTTGGTTTTATATAATTGATAACCAAAGAATTATTATTATTCGTTGTATACGTAAAATCAAATATTTGTTGCTTTAATTCGGCATATCGAGCTTCGTAATCGAAGCTGACATCTTTGAGGAAAATAGTGTGGTTTGTTCCTAAAAAAGCAAATTGAAAATATGAATCGATAGGCGAACGAGCGGCTAAAGAAATATTTAATTTTAATAAACTATTATTTATTATATTCAGTAATGAAAAATTATATGTTTTACTTGTTTTAATATCAAAAACATCACTAAGCCATAATTGTCCCGATCTGATCAGGTTTAGTGAATCTTTTTCGTATACTTCATAATAGAGATAATCTGTTCTTGTTTGATTAGGAATAAGAGTTGAATTGTTTTCATTAAGAATATTATTATTGTGTGAAGAAACAGCATCAGATGTTAAAAAATAATAATTTTTATCCGAATAAGAATGTGTTTGAAAAGAAAAGAAATTGGAAATTTCATCAAATTTCCATTCGTGGGGAGCTTTGGCATAAAAAAAAATTGCTTGATCTGCGTGCATTATTTTATTTTCAATCAAATCGTTGGGGCGAATTTCTTTGTTCATTTTCGGAAGCATACCAAGTGAATTTCCAAATAAGCGAACATTTTCAGGATTTGCAATTCCTAATGTGCTTAATTCGCTGTG
>JAOZTL010000147.1 GCA_029942205.1 Bacteroidales bacterium
TCAAGTGTTTAAATTTATGTAAATTTGTTGCGTAGAATGCTATGCAAATTTATATGTTAATTGATAGTAAAATAGATATTAAGCTTTATGGGCTATTTTACACTATCTTTGCATTCGGTTGATTATCAATCAATTAAAACATAAATAATTTTAGCACTGTGTTTATAAATAATTTAGTCGAAAAAAAACAGATAGAAAAATTCTAAATAGTAAATGCCTCATTTATGTTATAAACTTATGGGTATAAAATTAATAAATATTTTTCATTTGTAATTATTTTTAATCATTTTTTTTAACTTTTTATTTAATTAGTTGTTTATAAGAATATTACACTTAAAAGTAAGGACATAAATTTAATGATTCATAATAAAAAACAGTCATTTTTCGAATCTTTTTTTTCATTATTAGCACCAGTAACATGTGTTGCTTGTGGAAATAATTTATTAAAACACGAAAAAATGTTTTGTACTTCGTGTTTGTATAATTTGCCTCGCACCAATTTTCATCAGACTAAAGAAAATGCTGTGCAACAAATTTTCTGGGGACGTGTTCAAATAGAAGAAGCAAGTTCTTATTTCTTTTTTCAAAAGAAAAGTGTATTTCAAAATATTATTCACCAATTGAAATATCACGGAAATAGAGATGTTGGTCTGATAGTGGGACAGTTATATGCCAAAGAGCTCAAAGAAGCACATTATTTTTTGGATGTGGATTATGTTGTTCCTGTACCACTTCACCCCAAGCGTTTGCACGAGCGTGGGTATAATCAAAGTGAATATTTTGCAAAAGGTTTAGCTGAAATTTTTAAATTACCGTCTATTTCAGACAATTTACAACGAAATATATACACACAAACACAAACACAAAAAAATAAAGAAAGTCGTTGGGAAAATGTGAAAAATGCATTTACATTAAAAAATACAGAACAGTTTGCCAATAAACACATTTTACTAGTTGATGATGTTTTGACAACAGGAGCAACGCTAGAAGCTTGTGCCACAGCTATTTTGTTGGCTGAAAATGCCAAAGTTAGTATCGCAACAATAGCTTTAGCACAAGGAATTTAACCTTTATTACTGATGAAATACACATAATCTATTCAAAAACAATTAGAACTTGATTTTTTTCAACAGCTTCGTTTATTTTGCATTTTATCAACTTGACAACACCGTCCGTTGGCGATTTGATAATATTTTCCATTTTCATAGCTTCTAATATCAGTAAATTGTCGCCTTTTAGTACTTCTTGACCTTCTGATACTTCTATGGTAAGCACTAAACCAGGCATTGGAGCTTTTAGTTCATTTATTTTTTTGCTCGAACCAGCATCCATTCCTAATTTTTTCAATAAATTATCAAATTCACTATTTATCTGTGTTTCAAACACTTCGCCGTTAATTTTTAGTTTGAAGTATTTTTCTTTTGTGTTCGATTCTAAAACTTCTATTTGGTATGATTTGCCTTCTTTTAGAAGGTGATATTTCCCATTTTTCAAATTTTGAATATCTAAATCAAAATCTACATTGTCAATTATGCCACTGTCAGTTGAGTTTGCATGTAGTTTGATTTGAAAATCTTTATTATTCGTTTTTACGGTATACATAAAATTTTAATATTTAATTGGATTAAATAAACGTTTGGTATTCAATAAAAGCTACATCAAAAATACAAAAAAAATATTCAAAATCGAATTTATTTTCTATTTAAGGCTTCGATCCTTTTGATGTTGCTTACATAAATCTGTAAACGTCAAATATTCAGAGAAATACATAATTGTATATTTTCTTTTCGATAAGTTATTGATTGTAATCGTCTTGGATAAGTGCGTAAGCAACATCAAAAGGTCGAAGATCTCCAACGAAATGGATCTGCCTGTAAATCAAGCAAGTCAATAACTCTATCGATAACCGAATCTACTAGTTGCTCTATGTTTTGTGGTTGGCTATAAAAGGAAGGGCTTGCTGGACAAATAATACCGCCAGCTTGTGTAACAGTCTGCATATTATTTATATGAATCAGGCTGAGTGGTGTATCTCGTGTAACGAGTATTAGTTTACGGCGTTCTTTCAGCACAACATCTGCTGCTCTGGTAATCAATTCGTCAGAAATTCCACATGCAATTCTGCCTAAAGTTCCCATCGAGCATGGGCATACGATCATACTGTTGTACTGTGCTGATCCTGAGGCAAAAGGAGCATTGTAGCTATTTCTATCATAAACAGGAAATGGAAATTCATTCGTTTCAAAGCTACCTAATTCGTGCATCCATACGTCTATTGCGTTTTTGGAGAAAACAAGACCAACGTCAGCTATTTGTTTGTTGATAGAAGGTGATGCTAGTTTTTGAATCAATCGTTTGGCGTATACAGAGCCACTAGCACCAGTTACGGCAAGTATTATTTTGTGTTTTTTTTCTTGAATCATCAAAAATTATAAAATAATATCATATTTATATTATTATTATACCAGCCAAAATCTGTCCGAATACTTGCGAATGAATAGCTAAAACGTGTTTCTATCCCTATTCGCTTTGATATTTGGTAACTAATTCCTACTATTGGCTGAAAATCGAATTTCTTAAAATCATAAGAATTAATATCAATTGATAAACTATTTTCTTCTAATTTTGCACCAATAAAGTAAGCTGTTCCTATACCTGCATGTATTGATATTTTAGGATAAAAAGTATAGCCAATTAGTACAGGAATCTCAATATAGTTCAATTGGCTACGAAAAAGAATTATACCAGTATTTTCGTTGCGTTTTACAGCTCCTTTGTTAATAAAATAGGAGTTTAATTGGATAAATAATTTTTTGTTAATAGGCAATGAAATTTGCACGCCTCCTAATATTCCTAATTTGTCGTATCCATATTGTTGGTCTCCATCTATTTGATTTGCAGTAATTCCTGAGATAATTGCAGCTTCAAATTTTTGGGAATGAGTAACAGAATTAAAGAGTAGAAAAAAGAGGATAAAAAAAAATAAATTTTTGGACATGAGATGATTATACCAATTGAATTTACAAATAGAGACGGAAAAGTAATTATTCCGTCTCATTTTCTATTAGTTCTACTTTATCAAGTTAATATTAGTTGATTATTAGTGCATTATCTCTTTTTTGACACGGATATTAGACAAAAAAAATAGTAGAAAGTAGAAAGAAAATTAGCAAATTTCTGTATGAAAAGCATTACTTCTAACAAAAAACTCTTTCTATTTTTGACCTCACCGTATCATAAAACAAGCAAATGAATTGATTAACAGCAAGCTTTAACTTAGTAAAGATTTATAAAAAAAATAAAGCCTTTATTTTACAGGCACCCAAGTTTGTGTACGATAAAATGGACCAATATAACCTCTTAATTTAAGATTTTTTCCTTCAATCCAAATTTTGCAGTCATAAATTTTACCATTGTTTGGGTCAAGAATAGTTCCATTTTTCCATTCATTTGCGCTTGTTTTTTTTATTTTTTGGATGATTGTCATTCCAATTACTTTTTTATTGTAGCGAGAATCTGTTTTTTCACAAGCAGTACATTTTGAATCTTGTTTTTCTGGATCAACAAGCGACATGATTTTCCCATAAAAAAAACCATCAGCTGATTTCCAAATTTGAACAACTGATTTTTCATTTCCTGTTTCGTCATCAATAGTTTTCCATTTACCACTGATCGTTTGTGCCATAGCACCTGTTTGTAATACTAAGAAGCTAAGTAGGATACTAGCAACAATTGTTACTTTTTTCATATTAAAAAATTTAAGTTAAAAAATTGAAGAAATATACTTGTAATTGTTTTTCTTTCCAAATATATATTTTATTATTTTTGTACTTTCATACTTCGTCAGTTTTATTATTTTTGTTCATCAATATAGCTCTGTTTTAACGATTTATTATACTGTTTGATATAATTGTATGTATTTAGGCGTAACTTACTGATTTACATTGATTATTTGTCAAAAGATGTCCAAAAATAAATATTAAAACAGATGAAGTCTGACTTTAGTTTAGAAACGTAATATATATATATTAATTTTGATTAGAATGCCTAAATAAGCTAAAAATAAGCAGTAAAACAAAATTAAGTACTTCTACAAAAAAAAGTTTAAAGATCATTTTTTTGTATTTTACTGTTTATTAGTGTTTTGTGTGAGCATGTGAGTTATTAAAATAGATCGAAGACCTTAATTTAAAGATAAGATATTATGAGTAAATATTTCATATTGAGTTTATTCCTATTCATTTCAAATTCATTGTATAGTCAAGATTATTATGGACTTACGGTAGGTACTGTACGTAGTAATTTTATAGGAAGTGATGTACCTAGCTTGTCTGAAGGGAAACAAAATTTCAGTTTTGGCGTTTTTTTAGATTATTATTTAGGCGAAGACATATTTACATTTTACGAGATACAATTAACAAAAGTAGGTGCCCGTTTTAGTGAAGAAATGCCAAATACAGGTTTGCTAACTATTGATGCAGAGCTTACTCAAATATCTGTTCCTATTTTATTACGATTTTCTTATTCCAAACAAAAAATAAAGCCTTATTTTAACTTTGGAGCCGCACCGAGTTATTTATTTAAGAATAATACGACAATTACTGCCGTTCAGTTTGGGCGCGAGATAGATTCTAAATTATTTTTTGATTACCAGAACAGAGATATAAACGTTGATGGCATTCTAGGAATTGGTTTTTTTTATCAGCGTTACATCATCGATTTGAAGTATTATTACGGGCTACGTAGTATATACCAAGGCGATACTCCTTTGGTGATAAGGAGTAATGCTTTACAGATAAATTTTTCGATGATTCTAAATTTTGATAATAAAAAATCTCGTTATCGACCCGATTAATGCTTAAGTCGTTGGATAAAATTAAATAAGTAATCGTTGGCAAAGTTGTTTTATTTGCGTTCTTTAATGTAGTCCATTGTTTCTAAATAGTTCGACGTATTTTTTGTCAGAAAACTGAATATGGCGGCGAACCCAACTTTTCAGATAAATAATCAATTGATAAGCAGCTTCAGGATCTCCTGCTTTATTGGCAGCTCTAAATTCTGTAATTTTTTTGATAAAGTTTTGATGTCCTTGTAAGTGTTGTTCGGTTGCTCCAAAATCAAATTCGGCAAAATATTTTTCTTCAAATTTAAAGTGATAGTCTGTATATTCTATCAAGTTGTTAATATATCTATCTAAGCTTAAAAAAGCTTCCCCTGTTAAGAATTTTTGATATAATATATTGATAAAATCAATCCATTTTTTGTGTTGTTGATCTATTATTTGTAGACCAATAGAGTAGGTTTCGTCCCACACTACAAGTACATTTGAGTCAGAAAACTCTGGTATTGCTATGTTGTTTGCAATTAAAGCATTTTCAAGCATATCAATATGTTTGGTAAAAGACAATTCGTTAGCCATGAGTTTTTCTGTAACAAAATTTCGTTTTTGTTCCAAATCTAACTCTTTTCTTGCGTCTCTCATAAATGAAGTATACTTATACACCCTATTGTATTCTGTTTCAATTAGATTCATTTTTACGGGAATCAGCTCCTTGTTACGACTGATAATTTCTAATGAAATAGTCGATTCTAATGATTTTTTGGAATGAGAAGAAAAATCTTCATCATCGTTAAAATTAGACTCGGTAGGCAATAATATTTTGAAATTTTGTCCTTTTATTTCGTTGGATTTAAAATTCCAAAGTTTTTCTGCAGCTGTATTAAAAAATTCAATCGTTCCATTGGCATCCACAACGATTACTGCATCTAAATTATTTTGTAAAATTTGCTTTGTAATTTCTTCTTTTCGGCGTATATCTCTTATTTGTTCGCTATTTTTTTGCTTTAAATCGTTGATGTTTTTTATTTGTTTTTGTTCTTTTTGAGCAAGCCTTTCTTGAGTAATTTCGAGCTGATGGAGGTGTTTTTTTAAGTCCTGCTCACTTGTTACTAACGCCTCTTGTGTGGTTTGCATTTCTTCCATATTCTGGCGCATTTCTTCTTCTTGAGCATGCATTTCTTGTGTTTGCAGCTTAGATTGTTTCAGCAGATTTGCTGTACGTGCGTTGATACGAGTTATGGAAATGGTAGAAGCTATATTTTCTGCAATTCTCTCTACGAGTTCTATTTTATAAGGCTCAAGTTCTGTAAAAGCAGCAAGTTCTATAACTCCAAGAATTTCTTCGTCTATTTTCAAAGGAACAATCAAGATACTTTTAGGATTCATTCCTCCGATTCCCGATTCTATTTCGATATAATCTTCAGGAATATCAGTCATATAAATTGTATATTTTTCTATTGCAACTGCGCCTACAAGTCCTTCTCCTAGTTTTATTTTTCGGTCTAAATATTTTTTACGATTAAAAGCATAAGCTGAAACTAGCTCTAAATGAATATCATCAGGCTTGCTATCATTATAAATAAAAATACCACCTTGATTAATGTCCAAATATTTTATCAGATTCTGAATAACTTTATCTGTCAGTTGGTTGATATTTTCGGTATGTTGTCTTAATATGTCAGCAAACATGTTTATACCTTCGTTTGCCCAAGTTTGGTGTTGATCTACTATCTTACGATTTACCTCTTTTTTATTTGCAATTTGTAAGCTTTTACGCATGTCTAGTAGCGAATTTCCCAAAACATCTTGTTGACTCAGTGGCGAAAAATCACTACTAAAATTCCTTTTTTCTATTTCGAGAGCAAATTCTACTGTTTTTCGTAAGCCCGTAATGAGTTCATTTAGGGCTTTTCCCATTTTCCCGATTTCGTCATTACTTTTTGTCTCTATTTTATCTGGCAAAATTCCTTGAGACAATTTATATACCACTAGACGAAGTTTATTCAATGGGTTTGAGATTATTTTGGCAGAAGCAACGGTGATGATAAATGAAAATATTGTTCCTAAAACAATGATTAAGAACATGAATATGATGGAATTAACTATGAGTTTTTTTGCTGATTCAAATGATTTTTGATTAACCTGAACGGCTATTTTTTCTGTCGAAATAAGTTGTTTTATAATTAATTCGCTATTTTCTTCGATAAAAATATAATGACTATTTATTTGTTTTTCTAAAGCTTTAAGGCGAATTTGTTCTTCTGCTAGTGTTGTCATGACAGCAATTAAACTATCATCGTAGCTTTCGTGAAGTTTTTGCAGATTAAATTTTTCGAGTAATAGTATAAATTCTTTTTTTTGTTTAAGGCTTGTTTTAAAAAAATCACTAATCCTATTTTTATAAATAATTAAATTTTCATTGGTTATATTATTGATTTTTATAATAAGATCTTGGTACTCCAAATTTTTATTTTTCTTAGAATGTTGAATAATGGTATTAAAATTATCAAATATTTTAGCTTCGTTTTGTTCGTGTTGTTGCAACTGAATTTCCATTTTTGG
>JAOZTL010000148.1:0-1252 GCA_029942205.1 Bacteroidales bacterium
AAAAATATAAAGTCCATTCAATTAGCCGTTTGAAACGTTGCATTTACTAGTTGAATCTTTAAAAGACCTTATTTTACAGAGACTATATTTTATTGCTTTTAGTTGTTTATTTAGACAAAAAAAAGACCAATGAAACATTGGTCTTTTTTTGTTGAAAATAAGTAGTTTAACAGGTTTGCATAAGCAACATTAAAGTACTTAGTGTTATAAGTCAATGGTTCATTAAATTTCTGTATATGTTTGATTTACAGAAAATTGAAAAGTATTATCTTTTTAAGATAAGTCTTTGAAAATCTGTATTTTAATTCATAAATCATAATTTAACGAAGTGTTGATAAGTGCATAAGCAACATCGTAAAAGGTCGAAGACCTTATTCATTCATTATTTTAGTTTGAATGCGTATAGATTCGTCATGAACAAGCGGTAAAAATTGATTCATAAATTTGTTACTAAGTCCCATTGCTTCAGCCATTAATATTCGTTTTTGCATGATTTCGTCCCAGCGGCTTACTTGTAAAATAGTAACTTTATTATCACGTTTATATTTCCCTATTTCTTGAACAATATCCATTCTTGCCGATATTTTTTGAATTAATTCTTCATCCAAATTGTCTATTTTATGGCGCAATTCATCCAGTTTACTTTTGAATTTTTCATTTTCCGATTCTGCATCTCGCACGATTAGGGTGGATAATAAATTGTCTAATTCAGTAGGCGTAAGTTGCTGTTTAGCATCACTAAGCGCAATTTTAGGTTGAATATGCGTTTCTATCATCATGCCGTCCATATCCAAATCCATCATTTTTTGTGCTAAAAACGGAATTAATTCTTTATTGCCAGAAATATGACTAGGATCACCGATAATTGGCATTTTAGGACAAATTTGTTTTAATTTTATAGGAAAATCCCACATTGGTATATTTCGAAAAGGGCTTTCTTCAAAAGCAGAAAAACCTCTGTGTATTGCCGCTAACTTATTGATACCAGCTTTGTTAAGTCTTTCTATTGCACCAAGCCATAAGTTAAAATCTGGATTTATCGGATTTTTCACAAAAACAGGAATATCAACACCTTTGAGAGCATCTGCAATTTCTTGTACAGCAAAAGGATTTACAGTTGTTCGTGCTCCAATCCAAAGCACGTCAATACCGTGTTTTAGGCACTCTTCTACGTGCGAAGCTTTGGCAACTTCGGTTGCAACAGGCAGGTTGTATTCTTTTTTTACGCTTTGTAGCCATTTAAGTCCTTCTG
>JAOZTL010000148.1:1262-7351 GCA_029942205.1 Bacteroidales bacterium
CACTCTTTTGAGCCATTGAAGGCCCTGTTCTCCAACTCCTTCAAAAGATCCAGGGCGTGTGCGTGGTTTCCATATTCCTGCCCTAAATAAGTTTGTTTTTCCGTCGGCTGCAATTTCTTTTGCTGTTGTAAGAATCTGATTTTCAGATTCAGCACTGCATGGTCCTGCTATAATGTACGGACGCTTTTCGTTTTTTGACCATTCGGCAAATGGTTGGATGTTTAAATCTAAGTTCATATTTTTATTCTTTATATAATTATATGTGATATTTCAAGTAAACTGTTGTACTTTATGAAAAATTATTAAGATAAAATTCGTCTAATTTCGTTTGCTTTAGACATGATAGAATGAGCATTTTTTGTTTCTTTATTATCAATTATAGTTTTGAATTTTTTAAGATTATCGATATAAAAACCAAGTGCATCAGATAAATGTGTGGCATTTTGTTCAAAAATGGGAGCCCACATTTCAGGTGAACTTTTCGCTAGTCTTACCGTCGATTCAAAACCACTTCCTGCCATGTTGAAAATTTGATCTTCATCTTTTTCAATATCGAGTACAGTAAGCCCTAAAGTAAAAGAGCTAATATGCGATAAATGAGATACATAAGCAATATGCATGTCGTGTTTTTCAGGATTCATATAAATTAGCTTCATATTTAGTAATTTATACATTTTTTCGCACATAAGTAGAGCAAAATCAGCACTTTTTTCTTTTTCGGCAATAATTGCAATTTTTTCGTTAAATAATCCGTGAAAAGCAGCCGATGGTCCCGAATTTTCTGTTCCTGCAATAGGGTGGCTTGCTACAAAATTTCGTCTATTTTTATGATTTTCAACCATTTTGCAAATCCCAGCTTTTGTCGATCCCATGTCTACTACCACCGAATCGGGATTTATATGATCCAGAATATGCGGCAATATTTCACGTGCAGCATCTACAGGAATGGCAAGAACGATCAAATCCGAAATTTTTGTTGCTTCTTTCAGTGGTAGAGATACATCTATAAGTCCCAGATTGATAGCTTCTTCTGCATGTTTCTGATTTTTGTCTACACCAATAATGCGTGTCTGAAAACCACGAAGTGAAAGTGCTAATGAACCGCCTATTAAGCCTATTCCTACAATTGTTATTGTCATTTTTTTTAGTTTAATTATTTCTGCTCTTACTCTGTTTTTTGCTGGTAATGCAATGGAGTGCTTTTTTTAGCGTTTCTTCATTATTACTCAGTGATAATCTGACAAATCGTTCGCCATTTGAACCAAAAATAAAACCAGGAGTAATAAAAACATGGTGTTCATTTAGTATTTTATCCGCAAATTCTTCCGAGTTTTTCTCCGAATAAGGAATTTTAGCCCAAATATATAAACCATTTTGTGAAGCAGAATAAGTACATTGTATGGAATCCATGATTTGACGAGCCAAAGTTCTGCGTGCACCATACTGTTTGTTTTGTGTATTGTGCCATTCACTACTATTATTAAAAGCCTCAATAGCAGCATGTTGTATCGGAAGAAACATACCACTGTCGATATTGCTTTTGAAAGTAAGAACAGTATTGATGTAAGCTTCGTTGCCGATAATCCAGCCCAAACGCCAGCCAGCCATGTGATGCGATTTGCTCATCGAGTTCAGTTCGAGAGCCACATCAAATGCGCCTTTGGTTTGCATAAAGCTAGTTGGCTTGTCATTCAGAATCATGCTGTATGGATTGTCGTTTACAATTAGAAAATTATTTTTGTTTGCAATTTTTATTAATTCCTCAAACAAATTTTCTGAACCGTTCGTTCCTGTTGGCATGTGTGGGAAATTAACCCACATTATTTTAACTTTAGATAAGTCCATATTTCTAATTTCGTTCAAATCGATCTGCCAGCTATTCGATTCAGTCAAATTATATTCTCGAACCTTAGCACCAGCTAATCGGCTGACAGAGGCATAAGTAGGATATCCAGGGTTTGGAATCAGCACTTCGTCGCCTTCATTAATAAAAGCCATTGTGATATGAAAAATTCCTTCTTTTGAGCCAAGTAGCGGCAATATGTCGGTTTTGGGGTTGCAAAGTACATGATACTTTTCTTGATACCAAGCAGCAATGGCTGTTCGTAATTCGTCAATTCCTTTATAGCTCTGATAACCATGGTTTTCTGCTGTTTTTGCTGATTCTATTAGCGCATCGATACTATTGCTGGACGGAGGTAAATCAGGATTTCCGATACCTAAATTGATGATTTCTTTGCCGCTGGCTATCATTTCACGTATTTCTTGCAATTTTTTGGAGAAATAATATTCTTTAACGCTCGCAAGACGTGTTGCTTTTTTTATAATCATAATTTTATTTTATTTAAGATCTTCGACCTTTTTGATGTTGTTACGAACTTACTGAAAAGGAAATATA
Source organism: Bacteroidales bacterium (assembly GCA_029942205.1). Lineage (GTDB taxonomy): Bacteria > Bacteroidota > Bacteroidia > Bacteroidales > JAOZTL01 > JAOZTL01. The sequence continues at coordinate 3,661 of JAOZTL010000148.1, forward strand.
CAATTAATTTGTCTTGTCTATTCTGTAAGACTGAGAATTTATGCATTTTTCATTATTAATTGATCTTTATATTCACCTAATATCGAGAGATTTGCAACATGTTTTAGTACTTTATTGATTGCTTTTTCGTAGTTTTTTTTTATTTCCCAAGTTAAGTCAAGATAGAATGAATACTCGTATGGTTTTCCTATAATGGGAACGGATTGTATTTTTGTTAGATTAATATTTTTTTTGTGCAAAATAGAAAGTACTTTTGCCAAAGAACCAGGTGTATGACCAAGTTCAAAGCATATCGAAGCTTTATTTGTTTTTTCAGAAAGTTCTGGAAATTTACTTAATACTAGAAATCTAGTGTAGTTTTGTTTGTTTGTTTCTATTCCTTTTTCGATAATATCGAGACCGAATATTTCGGCAGCCTCAGAACTAGCGATAGCAGCCGTATTTTTTAGTTTATTTTCGTGCACTATTTTTGCCGATTCTGAAGTATCATCCTTTTCTATTCGCTTGATTTTGGGATAATTACGCAAAAAATCGGTACATTGTTTTAATGCCATTGGGTGCGAATATACGTTTTCGATACTTTCTATTGGCGTATTGGGCAGCACCATCAGGTTCATGGATATTCGGATAAATACTTCACCGATAACTTTGAAATAATTTTCACGAATGAGCGCATAATTGGGTAATAAACTACCAGCTATTGTATTTTCAATAGCCATGAGTGCATAGTCTGCTTCATTGTTTGTGAGCGATTTAGCTACATTTTCAAATGAATTACATTTTATTGTTTCGATATTTTTGGCAAAATATTTTTGCGCAGCTATTTCGTGAAACGAGCCTTCGATACCTTGTATTGCAATTTTTTTCATATCCATTTTTTATCATTTTTGGTCAAAAAAAAATCCCAACTCTAAGTGAGCCGGGATTTTGAATTTATGTTGAATGCATATCAATCACTTTCCATCTCGGCTGAGTATAGTCCAGAAATAAAAGTAAAAATATGCAAAAGATTGAGTCATAATATGCTTTGTTTTGAAGTTTCAAAGGTTAGTTTTTTTTATTAGACTACAAAATAAAATTTCTTTTTTTTGAAGTATACACCTTTTCTATATCATTATTTTTTATTAAGCAAATAAAGTGTTGCATTTACTAATTGAACTTTCGGAAGACCTTAAAAGAGTGAAATTAATTGAATTTTATATAAATGCGTAAGCAACATCAAAAAGGTCGAAGACCTTAGATTCCATTATCTTGATTTTTAGTTATTTCTAGGCTAAAGAAGAAGGTGCTACCTTTTCCTACTTCACTTTCGACCCAGATTTCCCCATTATTTTTCGTAACAAATTCATAACAAAGATTTAGTCCCATTCCTGTTCCTTTTTCTTTATTTGTTCCTTTTGTACTTATTTTTTTATCTAGTTGAAACAGTAACGAAATTATTTCCTTATCAATGCCTACACCATAATCTTTAACCGAAATAATACACATAGCGTTTTGTTTATATGCATTTAATTCGATATTTGTATTAGTCGAAAATTTTATAGCATTAGTTATTAAATTTCGGAATATTGTATTTATCATGTAGTTATCAGCATAAACAAAAATATCTTCAAGTGTAGTGTCTATTAACGAAATATTTTTGTTTTTTGCTTGAGTTTCGTGCAATATAATATTATTAGCTATCAATTCATTAATTAGATTCTTTTTCGGTTTATACGAAATTGTATTCGTCATTGTTCTTGCCCAGTCGAGTAGATTTAGTAGTAAACTATACGTATTTTCAGCGGTTTTTTGTATCATATCGACATAAAGAGCTCGATCGGTAGCTTCCATATAATCAGCTTTTAACAATTCGCTCACGCCAAGTATGCTATTGAAAGGCGAAATTAAATCATGAGCAATAATCGATAAAAATTTATCTTTCGTGTTATTTGCTTTTTCCAACTCATCCACAACAGTTTCTATTTCTGCTTTTTGTAATTTAAGGAGATTATTTTGTTCTTTTATTTGAACATGAAAAGCCGACAAATTGAGCGCAGAACGTACACGTGCAGCCAGTTCTATTTTGTCAATGGGTTTGCGAACATAATCGGCAGCTCCTGCAACTAGTGCCGTTTGCAAGTTTTCGGTAGAAGTCATCACGCCCGTAGCCATTATAATAGGAATACCTTTTGTTGCGTCGTGCTTTTTAAGGTATTTGATAGTTTCTATACCATCCATTTCTGGCATTTCCCAGTCGGTGATGATTAAATCTGGAAGTTCTTTTATGGCAAGTTCGCAGCCTATTTTTCCATTTGGTGCAATAATTATAGTGTAATTATTATCTATATTATTTAAAAAACTAACAATTACTTGTAAATTTTCTGCTTGATCGTCTATGGCAAGAATCAGCGGTCGTTTCATTGTTTTTTATTTTGGGAGTAGGGAGATTAAACGAATAATTTATACAAATATATATTATTTATTTTATTAATAAAGACTTTAGAGAGATATAAAAAATGTTAACGTGTGTTTATCCGAAAACGGATGTTTTATCCGAAAATGGTTTTTTTTGTGTGATCTATAAATCAGTATATTATAGGTTTATTTTTTACAACTATCCATTTTCGGATAGTTTTTTTGTTTTGTTTTGTTTATTTTTCGGGTATTTAATTAAAAATCAGTTTCTTAAATGTTTTGGCTCTTTTTTTGTATTTCTAAAATATACTGAACTTTTTAATTATATTTTGTATGAAAAAAAAAATACACTCCAGACTTTTAAAGCGATTATTAATTTTTGTATACATTTTACTATTTACAAATCATTTATCATTTGGTCAGACGACAGCTAATTTTGGCTCTTCAATTACGGCAAATGGTTGTGAAATAGCTACTTATCAATTCATCGATCAGTCGGTAACAGGCACAACACCCGTAAATCCATCAACAACATATTATACCTGGGATTTTGGTAATGGAAATGGTGTTGTAAGGAGTTTAGGCTCATCAGCAGATATTTACAATCCATCGGCAACTTATGGAGCTTCGGGACAATATAATGTGCGTTTAACGATTGATTTTGGTGATGCAGGGAATCCTGGCACGCCATATACAGTTACCAATCAAATAACTGTTTATAAACCATCTATACCCGATTTTTCGGCAGTAAGCCAAGTTGGTTGTGCGCCTTTTTCGGCAAGTTTTATCGATGATACAGATGTATCGGATGTTTTAGTAGGAGACAAATATGCTTGGGAATGGAATTTTGGTGATGGAACTACTTATTCCTCCGCCCAAAATCCAGTGCATACTTACACCAATTCAGGAATTTATCAAGTAACACTTACACTCCAAACCGAAGCAGGCGGAGTTACTTATTGCGATGGCGTGAAAATAAAAACAGGGTTTATAACCGTGCAGCATGCGCCTACCGCTAGTTTTTCTGTTAATTTGCCTGCATGTGATTTGCCTTTCAATGCACTTTTTACAAATACCTCTATTATAACAGCAAGCCCTTCGCCAGCGGGAGTCATTGATAGCTACGAATGGATATTTTACGATACCGACGGAGTTACTCAATTAGGAACAAGCACGAATGAAAACGGAGCTTATTCTTACACAGCACTAGGCACTTATCCCGTAAAGTTGCGTGTGAGTTCCAACCAAGGCTGCGAGAGTACAAAAGTCATTTCCAATGCAGTGGTTATTAATG
>JAOZTL010000149.1 GCA_029942205.1 Bacteroidales bacterium
ATTTCGGAGGGCAGTTTTGTCAGTTGATTTTTTTTAAGATATAAATACTGCAATTTTTCTAATTGAATGATTTCTGATGGAATCTGTTTTATTTGATTGTGAGTCAGCGATAAATATTTCAAATTAGTAAACAGAAATATCTCTTCAGGAAATTCTCGTAAGTTTTTATCATTCAAAATCAAGCGAATGACCTTTTCTGGTTCTTTGAGTGCTTCTTTCAGCGACATGTAATCTTTGGTGATCGTTTGTTCATTGTTTGCTTGTATTTGTGTTTGTCCAGAAACGTTTGTGTTCAACAAAAAAAGAACAACAAACACTGTGGTAAGTGCTATTTCTATATTTTTGTATTTTTCTTGTCTCATAAGTATTCTTTTCAATGTAAGTCTTCTGCTAGCTGTTTTGCCGAAAGTCTGAATAATAATTCGGGTAATGCAAAGAATGCAAACAACCCAATTCCAAACCAAGCACTAAGCCCTACGAATAAGTTAATATTCTCAGTTATCAGCAAAATACTAATAATCAGATTATACAAAACGATTACACTACTCCACGTTTGTAGGCGCAGGCGTATCCGATCGCTCCATTCAAAAAGCACAGGGATTTTTAGCAGCGCATCGGTCGATAATGTACGCTCGGCTTTATTGGTAATAGGGAAAAATAACGATGCTAACGAAGCAAAGCGATTATCGGACGAAAAAACGGCTGTTGGTGCTTTTTCGGTAAGTAAGCGAATCAGCTTTTGTTGGCGTTTGCGATTGATGCCAAAATAAACTTTGTCGGCACGTGTATGGAATAGTACTTCTTGCCCAAATTGCTCATTATCGGTACTAAATACCACGGTGTTGCCTAGCGGGTTGAATTGCTCTACTAAGGTTTCGGTGTCTTTTCGTGGCTCATCAGCCAAAGCGATACGATTAACAATCTGATCGTTTTTCAAAAAATACAAATCGTGTCGTTGTACATCCACTTGATCGGCTACGGTATCAAAGGTCGTAAGTAGGTAGCTGTTCCCGTCATCATCATTGGCACGCACGTAGCTGTCCGTTGTTTCGCTGATGGTCATATTGAGGGCTAGCGATTTGTCTATTTTGTCTTCTATCGCTGCTATAAATAAGGGTTTCCAGTCTTTCAACAAGGACTTTATTCGTATAAGGCTGCGCTGTGGCGTTACCGAGTGGTGGCTGTCCATGGATTGAAAACTATAATTCTGATCGTACAGCAATTCCTTATCGAAAGCAAAATTCCTAATCTTCGATAGCGAATCCCAATAAGATTGCATGCTGGTCGGGAAATTGTATTTTTGAAAATAAGTGTCTACTTTTTTGTTCAAATACTGCATGTACTGCTTATGAAAAGGAAATTGTAAGGAAAGCATCACAGTACTAAATGTTAGTAGCATGTTTTCGCTTATTGTCGATTGGCTACGGTAATAAAGCACTAAAAATACGAGTCCAATTATCCATGATACAATAAATATTAGGTTGTTTTTTTGCTGGATTTTTGGGAATGGGTCTTTCTTGTTGTTATTGTCCAGTTTTCCTATTAATAATAAAAAAATATCATCCGCCATAATATACAAAAGCACGGCAAATACCCAAAACTGTTGCATTGTCGGGCTTTGGCTTATCGTAAGCCAGGCATACTCGTTGGCGATGAGCATACCATTGATAAGTAGGCTGATAAATAGAAAGTTTAATTCTTTTGCCCACTGACAATTGAACCGAAAAGTAAGTTTACCGATTGATAAGCCAATAACCATAGCCACAAGTGTAAAATAGGCGACTAGGCTGTCTAATACAATAAAATCTAGCCACTGATTGAGAAGTAAGATTGTTGCGAGTAAAATAATTGGAATGTAAGCTATTTGAGTGATAAATTTCATGAATTATTTGATTATTAGGTCTTTGACTTTTTGATGTTGCTTATGCATTAGTGAAACGATTATTATAATCAACAACTTGTTGAAAAACAAATAAAATTTTAAAGTATACTGAATTGCTGTTATAATTGTGATTTAGAAAATGAATTATTTTTTGTTTATTTTTATTCATAAAATTCTTGCATAGCTTGTGTTATGGAATGATTTTATGAGTGAAAACAGGCAGAAAAGAAATGTTTTAAATTCATAATTACGATAGCATTTCATTATAGAAGACCTAATGGGATGGATTCCAGTTAGCTGGATCTTTTCGCCATTCATGTAAAGTAGCTAATGCATCGTCAGTGATATAGCCAGTTTCGGTGGCTTGCTCTAGCAGTTGGTGGTAATTGCTGAGTGTTGTTAATTCGCAATTTGCTTGTTCAAAATTGTTTTTTGCCACCTCCAGTCCATAAGTAAAAATGGCTAACATGCCCAGTACTTCGCATTTGGCGTTTCGTAAGGCTTCTACGGCTTTCAGGCTACTGCCGCCAGTAGACACCAAATCTTCGATGACCACCACACGTTGTCCTGCTTCAAAATATCCTTCAATTTTGTTTTCTAGCCCATGTGCTTTTGAGCTTGATCGAATGTAGACAAACGGAATGTTTAAATAATCTGCCACCAACACACCAATAGCTATTGCACCAGTGGCTACGCCAGCGATTAGGTCTACTTTGCCGTATTTTTGTTGTAATAATGCAGCAAATTCTTTTTTCAAAATATCACGTACTGCTGGATAAGACAGCGTTTTACGATTGTCGCAATAAATTGGCGATTTCCAGCCCGATGCCCAAGTGAATGGATTTGTGGGTTGCAATTTTATTGCTTTAATTTGTAATAGTTTTTCGGCAATTAATTTACTTGTACTCATGAGCAATTTGATTAAACTTTTTTTTGATACGAAATGTGTTATTTTGTCTAATGATCCGAAAGCAATCGGTTTGATAGCGTATTCGCAACTATTGCTAGATCAAGCATCTTTTCGCAATTTTATCGATCGTTTTCTGGATGACGAAGATACTACAAACATAGTTATTTTCCATCAAAATATCGAAGAATTATTAGAAGCTTTTTATCAATCGTATAAAGTGATAGAAGCTGGCGGTGGTTTGGTACTTAATTCGCAAAACTATTTGCTGGTGATTCGGCGTTTGGATCGCTGGGATTTGCCGAAAGGTAAAATCGAAACGGACGAAAATGTAGAGGAAGCTGCTTTGCGTGAAGTGGAAGAAGAATGTGGAGTTTCTGGTCTGCGAATTATCCGAAGACTCCCTACAAGCTACCACTTTTACGAGGGACGCAAACAACGAATATTGAAATTGAGCCATTGGTTTTTGATGCATTACGGGGGCAATCAAAAATTAGTTCCGCAGACAGAGGAAGACATCACGCAGGCATTTTGGGCAAAAACAAACGAAATAGAAAAGCTAACAACCGATACTTTTTCTAATTTGATTGATTTATTCCAAATTGCCATCAACGAAAGTGAGAAGAAGCTACAATAAATTAACTCATTGCGTGGTTTGATATAAAAAATCGAAGACTGTACTTAAATTATCAATTGTCCAATATTAATTATCAATTACTTAAAATCATGAAGCCATTTCTTTTTTCTTATTTATCAATGAATAAATCTTTATTTCTATTGTTTGTTTTATTTTTGGGAGCAAACAATGGTTTTGCGCAGCAAATACAAGTAACGGGCAATGCTGCTTCTTATGCTGGTGATGTGCTCGAAATCAGAGCGTATGGCGATTACCTTACGCATACAGAAGTGGTACTGGCAAAGGCGGAAGTTCAACAAAATGGAGATTTTGAATTTCGTTTTTCATTACAAGCTCCCAAAGAGGTTTTTATTCATTTGAATGTATTCAAGGGAATTTGGTATGCCGAAGTGGGTGAAAATTATTTAATCGAATTGCCCGAAAAAGTTACCAAACTGGAAGAAGATAAATTAAATCCATTCTTTAAAGAGCAAGAATTTTATTTTGATTTATCGAAACAAAACGCATCCAACTTAACCAGTCAAATCCTGCATTTCGATAAATTATACAACAAAGAAGCTGTTCATATTTTTGAGTATTTCAACGGAAGGGTGAATAAAACAAAAATTGACAGCTCGATAGCCGTTATTGATTCAAAATTAGTTGATTATAATCAAGCTTATTTCGATCAATACAAATATTATAGCTATTTGCTTTATCGCTACACGGCTTACTGGCGCAACAAAGACGAAATAAGACTGAAAGAATTTGCTCAAAAGGATATTCTTTATCATAATATTGTTTACATGGATATGTTTAATCGACTTTTTGATGGATTTATTTTGGACTTTGCCAAATCGACAAAAGGTATATTATTGCCTGCCGCCATTATTCAAGACGAAAGTAGGAGCAAGGCTTTAGCTGTACTGGATAGCGTTACTATTATGGAAGGCAACGAAAAATTGAAGGAATTAATATTGATAAAAGGCATGTACGAAAGTTTATTGAACGATATTTTTCCTCCAGAATCCACCTTTGCTATTTTGGAACAAATCAAGCTAAATAGCCCTGTTGATGAGCATCGCAAAATTGCAACGAATGTTATTGATCTAACGACTAAACTTAGAATAGGCTTTGAAGTACCCGATTTTGTGTTGCCTAATAAGCGAAACAAAAAGAAACGGCTTTCTTCTTTCCGAACTAAGTTTGTGTATCTTAGTTTTATTCAGCCAAATAATTATGCTTGCGAAAAAGAAATGGAAATGTTGAATCAGTTTTATTCGCAAGGGCTGAAAAACATTGAAGTAGTGAGTGTTTTTGTTGGAGAAAATGTGGAACAAATGAATGATTTTGTGAAACAAAAAGATTATGGATGGACTTTTTTATTTTTCGATCAACAATACGAATTACTCAAAGATTACCGTGTGAAAGCTTATCCCACATTTTATTTGTTAGATCCCGATGGGCGTGTGGTGATGCTGCCTGCTGTTCCGCCTTCTGATTCGTTTTTTGAAGTTCGTTTTAATAAAGCTATCCAAGCTTGGATGATCGAGATGCGACGACGACAAAATCAGCAAGGTGTAGGTAATTGAGACAAATTCCAGTAACAATCAATCGTATCGGTAAGCATGTGAAATATCAAGCCTACTGCTACGATGCGAGTAGGTTTGGGAATCAATAAAATAAAATAAAAACCAATGGCCACGCACGAATGCAATGGATGAAAGCCGATACTACAACGCATGGGATCAAAAATAGGCGTTGCCAGTAAGTGATCTAAATCTACGAGCATGGTTGCCAGCATGATTATCCATGCTCGTTTCCACTGGTTCGGAAAAGCTATTCGTGCAATCAGCGCAGGAGCGAGTAAGTGCATCGAATAGTGAATGATTGTTCGTAGCATGTCTAAAACTGAAAATAAATAAATGGGTGTACATCTTCCAGCTTAAATTGTACTACTAATTGTAATAATATAACAAACATTAATACTTTAATTGTGTAATGAGACCGAATGTAGGCTTCGATTAATCGCTGATTCCATTTTTCGGAAATGCTATGCATCAAGAAGCCAATGATGATTAACAGTACCCATGCTTTTCGTGCTTCCCAGAAATGAATGGCAAAGCTTAAGTCCATATCAAAAGCAATTTTACGAACAATACTTACTGCGACATCAAAGCCTTTTTTGATTGTAATTACTTTTATTTCGTGAAAGCCCTCTTTTTCAGTAAGGTCGAATATGATTTTTCGTCCATCGCTGTTTTGTACTTCTTCGCTATATTTTTTTATGAATTTGCCTGATTGATACAATTCTATGGTTGCAATTTTATTGGCACTGGTATCGCTTTGCGTAACACGATACTGGAAACTTTGCTCGTTTTGAACCGGAATCCGCTCGGTGTATGCCGTAGTGGGGGTATCGGCTGCACGGAAAAATATCCATAAAAATACGACAAAAATAAATGTGAATGACCACGATACAAATCGAACAAAGAAATTGTTATTTATTTTATCTGATATTTTTTTGAATGCCTTGTGCATAGCAAGTCCTGTGCCATGCATCGCACCCCAAAACACGAATTTCCAGTTTGCTCCGTGCCACAAACCGCCTACGAGCATGGTCGTGGCTAGATTGATGTACATGCGTGTTTTGCCTTTTTTGTTTCCTCCTAGCGGAATGTACACGTAATCACGTAACCATGAGGAAAGTGAAATATGCCAGCGTCGCCAAAAATCAGTAATATTTAATGCTTGATATGGAAAACGAAAGTTTATTCCTAAATCAAATCCCATGACTTTTCCTAAACCAATAGCCATGTCAGAATATCCCGAAAAATCGCAATAAATTTGAAGTGTGTAGCCTAGTACGCCCATTAAATTTTCAAATCCACTATAATTTTCAGGTGCAGCAAACAGCATGTCGTTGTATTGTGAAATGTAATCGGCAATTACTGCTTTTTTGAATAATCCGATCATTATTAGCCACATGCCACCCCAAACCATTTCACGGGTAATGTTTATTTTCTTTTCGAGCTGAGGTAAAAAGAAGTGTGCCTTTACGATAGGTCCTGCAACTAGCTGAGGAAAAAAGGATAAGAAAAAGGCATAATCCAAGAATTTACGTGTGGGCTTTAATTTGCCCCAATACACATCCAGCACATAACTAACGGATTGAAAAGTATAAAACGAGATACCGATTGGCAAGAAAATATCTAATGGCTCGTAGCCTCCTTGCAGAAATGCTGTGATATTTTCGAGAAAGAAATTGGTGTATTTAAAGTATGCAAGTAAGCCTAAACTTGTTCCTAACGAGAGTGTTAGCCATATTTTCCGTAAATATTTTTTTCGTGTTTTGGCTATTGCTAATGCAAATGCATAATCAGAAATGGCAGTGAAAACAAGAATAGCCAAATACCAACCACTTGATTTGTAATAGAAAAATACACTAAAAGCAATAACATAAAGCGAAATGAAAGTTTTGTTTTTATGTAGTAAGCCATAAAAAATAATAAATACACTAAAAATGAGGACAAATGTTCCACTACTAAAAAGCATTGGGCTACTTGCGTCGTATACGAATAGTTCTTTGAGTCGGTATAAAAAATCCATTAGGAATACTTATTTCTTGGGTTGTAAAATGGTTGTATTTGGTGAGCGCTTGCTCCTTTTTTCGGGATATTCCAAGCGTATCGGATAGCGACTATCTCGCATAACCCATACTGCTATGGAATCCATCCACATCAATGCCGATTGTTTTGTCGGGTGTGCGCCATCAGAATAACGCCTGTATTTTAAATTTTTGGATGGAAAATACCTGTCTGTTCCTACATTATCGAGAATCATTTCATTGATTCCTGTATCGTCTTTCCAGTTTGGAGGACCTATCCACACGAAACGATGATTTTTCATTTGAGCAATGACATTTTTGG
>JAOZTL010000150.1 GCA_029942205.1 Bacteroidales bacterium
GCATTTTAGTATAAATATTATAAACAACTACTTTGTTTATTTAACTCAAAAAAACAGAAATATGAAAAATGGAATTAAGACAATAATAATTTTATTTATGATATTATTTAATACAGGATTAAGATCTCAGATATACATAATGCCCGAAGAAACAGAGTTGCATGAAGGAACTTGGTTACAATGGCCACATCATTATACTTATGGTATGTTTTATAGAAATAGTTTAGACCAAACTTGGGTAGATATGACTTCGGCATTAATTGCAAGTGAAAAAGTTCATATAATTGCATATAATAATACTGAAAAAAATAGAATAATTAGTTTACTTAATAACGCCAGTGTTTCTTTAACGAATATTGATTTTTATATTTTTGTTACTGATGATGTTTGGATAAGAGACAACGGGCCTATTTTTGTAAATAATAATCAAAATGAGCAAGTGATTCTCGACTGGGGTTTTAATGGCTGGGGCAATGATGCTCCTTATGCTAATTGTGATGTAATTCCTACCAGTGTAAGCAATGCAATTGGAATGGAGAAAGTTGATTTAAGTACAATGGTATTTGAAGGCGGAGCATTAGAGCTTGATGGGCGTGGCACTATGATGGCAACACGTAGCTCGGTTACTCATTCAAGCAGAAATCCAAATTTAACAGAAGCAGAAATTGAGGAATATTTGACAACTTATCTTGGAATTACCAAATTCCTTTGGCTTGATGGAGTTTATGGTACCGAAATTACTGATATGCACATTGATGGCGTTATGAAATTTGCAAACAACAATACGATCGTTACCATGAATAACGAAGATTTGTTGTATTGGGGACTTCCACAATTAGATATTAATATTTTATTTAATGCCACAGATGCTGATGATGTTATTTATAATTTTGTAATTATTCCATTAACACAAAATGATGTAACAACTGCTTACGGAAATAATTTAGACTACAAAGGTTCTTATGCAAATTATTATATTGCAAACACGGTAGTGTTAGTTCCAAATTATAACGACCCTAATGATGATGTTGCTAATGCAATTATTCAAGATCTTTATCCAAACAGAACAGTAATTGGTATTGATGTAAGAAACTTATACGAAAATGGTGGCATGGTGCATTGCGTTACGCAACAACAACCAGCGAATAGCACAACTGGAATGTTTGAGCCAATAAATAAAAAGTTTAATATTTATCAAAATTCACCAAATCCATTTAATGATTATACCGAAATAAAGTTTCTTTTAAATGAAAGTTCTGCTGTAAAATTAGAAATTTATAATTTATCAGGACAAAAAATGAAAAGTATAAACTACTCTAAATTGCCAGAAGGAAATAACTCTATTACAATTAATTCCAATAATTTTGAAACGGGTGTTTATACATATCATTTGCTTATAAATGGTGAAAAAAGTTTGGTGAAAAAAATGATTATAACAAAATAATTATCGGATTATGAAAAATAAAACAACAATAGTAATATTACTACATATTATTTTTTGGATATTAACTTTTCTACCTTATGCAGATAAAGAAAATGTAGAATTTGTTGGTTCTGATTTGAAATATGCGATAATAATTGAGTTTTATTCATTAATAATACCATTTTATCTGAATTATTTTATCTTTTCTATATTAATTGAACAGAAAAAATACATTAACTACGCAATCGCAATTGTTTCTTTTATAACACTATACATTTTATTCGCTGTATTTTTTGAAGAGTATTGGATATTACCAAATATGAGTTATAGCTGGCAATATATTCATATTCTTATCGGTATTTTATTTTATATATTAATTTCATCTATTTTTAAAAGTATTTACATTTGGTTTTCAAACAAAGAAATTGAAAAAGAAAAGATTCAGACAGAGCTTAATTTTCTAAAAAATCAGATTAATCCGCATTTTTTGTTTAATGTGTTAAATAATATTTATTCATTATCATATACAAATGATAAAAAGGCAGCTCCAATGATTGCAAAACTTTCAAAAATATTACACTACATGCTGTATGATTGCAATGAAAATAAGGTACTTTTGAATAAAGAACTTGAATTATTGAAAAATTTTATTGCATTACATTTATTAAGATTTGACGAACATAAAAATATTGATTTTTATGATGAAGGAATAAATCTTAATCATAAAATTGCGCCATTAATTTTGCTTACTTTACTCGAAAACAGCTTTAAACACGGTGATATTGACACAAACAAAAAAGGATGGATACAGGTAGAGTGTATTGTTGATAACAATATTTTGCATTATAATGTTTCAAATAGTATTTCAATTTCGGAAAAACTTAAGCATAAAAGTAAAGGAATTGGTCATTTGAATATAAAAAAGCAATTAGAAATACATTATAACAAAAAATATGATTTACATATTGATGAAAAAGAAACAGAATATATTGTAAATCTAAAAATTAGTCTATAACTATGAAATACAAATGTTTAATAATTGACGATGAAGCACAGGCACGCAAATTAATTGCAGCTTATATAAGCAAAATTCCCGAACTTGAACTTGTTAATTCATGTAAAAATGCTTTGGAAGGACAAGCTATTATGTCTGAAAATGAGATAGATATTTTATTTCTTGATGTAAATATGCCCGAACTTAGTGGAATTGATTTTTTAAAAATATCGAAAAAAATACCTCCAACAATATTTATTACTGCTTATTCTGAATATGCACTCAATGGTTATGAACTAGATGTCGTTGATTATTTACTAAAACCAGTAGAATTTCCACGATTTTATAAAGCTGTATTAAAAGCATTTGAAAGAATAGGTAAACACAAACAAATTGTAAGTGAAAACAAAGAAATAAATAAGAATAAATATATTTTTGTAAAAGCAGATAAAGAAATAATAAAGCTAAACATTTTGGAGATACAGTATATTGAAGGAATGCGCGAATATGTTCGTATTTATACCGAAAAACGTAAAATTCTCACACTTCAATCATTAAGTCGGTTTATTGAGATTTTACCCGAAAATTTATTTTTTAGAGTTCATAAATCATTTATCGTAAATATACAAACTATTGATAATATAATGGGAAATACTATTTACATTAAAAATAATGAAATTCCGATAAGCAGAGGCAATAAAAAAGAATTTATAGAGAAAATAAATAAAGATGAACTATTTTAATGCTAAGGAACGCAAATTATACTAAATTGTGGTAATAATTATGATTCTAAAAATGATTTATTAATTATTGCAGCATTTTAGTATAAATTGAATGAGAGCTACGTAAGTAGCTCTTTTTTTTTGTTTTTAAGAAAAGAAATATATAACTTTAAACTTCGTCTGTTTTGATATTTATTCTCGAACATTTTCTGACAAATAGTCAGTGGAAATCAGTAAGTTACGCCTAAATATGTACAATTATATCAAGCAGTGTAATAAATCATTAAAATATTAGATGCAATGGTTTGTTAAGTTTCTGTATATATTTAATTTACAGAAAATTGAAAAGCATTGTTTGTTTAAGATAAATCGTTAAAAATCTGTGTTTTAATTTATAATTCATATTTCATAATTTAACGAAGTGTTGTCGATGAGCAAAAATAATAAAACAGACGAAGTCTGAATTTGTGCGAGAGACTTAATTATTTGAATCTAGTTTTATAAATCAATATAAAAACAGTGTATTATGTTAAAACATACGACAAAAACGGTACTTTTTGTTTTTTTAAGTTTAATATTTATTCTTAATCGACCGATAGAAAGTGTATCACAAGAAAATATTACTAAAGACCTATTGTATGAATTTGATTTAGATAGCAATTGGACAGAAAATGTAATAGCACAAGAAGAATATTACGAATATCAAGCAAAAAATAAAATTAACGAGCTAACTTTTTATTTTTATCAATATCACGAAATTCCAAGCGATCCATTAGTATTATTTGAGAATTATATTAAACAATTTGATGGTAAAAATGAATATTTGGTTCATTATATCAAAGAATTACAAGGCAAAGAACAACGATTACGAATCCCTTTTGCTTATGGAGAAGGACAATTTGAGGGAAACAAAATTCATTTTTTCTTAACAAGTCAACTTCGAGATAATACCAATTGTGTGTTTTTTATAATCGGAAAGCCCGAAACAATGAATGAAAATATTGTTTTTATAAAAAAACTGTTCGATTTGTAGTATTTTTCTAATTTAAGCGCACTAAATTGCTATTAAAATGATAATTTAGAAAATAAATTATTTTTGATTAATAAAAAAAACAAAAAGAGTGTGCCAAATACTTCAATAATATTTCTATCTTTGTATTTCCATTGGTGTGGTGCGCAAAGAGGGAAAAGTGGGTTTTTATTGTCTGATTATCAATAGCTTAGATTATACATTTCTTTTTAGAAGAGGGTAAATTTGGCTACATTTGGTTGCAACATAAAAGTTCATTTGCTTATTTGGCTGAATAATTTTACGGACTCAGAAAATAACTAAGATTTCGATTTATTTAAGAACATAAATTAAATAAGCTATAATAAGTTAGGCGAACTTGCTTTATTCTTTAACGACTTAAAAAATCTGCCAATAGCACAGCTATTAAAGGATTTTTTTAAGGAAATTAAAGGACAAATGAATGAGTATAACTGTTAAATGTTATTTAATTTGCGTTCCTTAATGTTATTTTTTGTGTAAGAACTTAATTTGAAAATTAATAGAATATGGAAAAAAAGAAATTTTATTTTAGTTGTAGTAAATGCAAACACGAAATAAGCAATTTTTCAGAATGGTTTGCTTCCAATCAAAAATGTCCAAAATGTGGTAGCAATCGAGTACATACTATTTATACTGCCGACAATAATAAATTAGTCGATTTGATAAAAAGTAATGAAAAACCTGAAAGTTTATGGTATTATTTTGATTTTTTACCTCTAAACAACACAGAAAATATCACAACTCGTGGCGAAGGCATTTTACCTATCGACCGATGGGAATTTCTTGAGAATTATGCCAAAGAAAAATATAATATTGACTGTGAAGTATTGGCATATCGCAATGATTTGAGTCACGCCACAGGTACATTCAAAGACAAAGGAGCGGCAATGGCTGCAAGCGTTTTGAAAGAAGAAGGTATGGATCAATACGTTGTGGTGAGTACAGGCAACACGGCAACAGCATTTTCGCATTACATGGCGGCGGCTGGCATATCGGTTTCTGTATTTATTCCGCAAGACGCACTGATGCAAAATGAGACAGAAATAGGAAGCTACGGACAACGAGTGTTTCGCGTATTAGGCGATTATTCTAAAGCCAAAGAAATAGCTGCCCAATTTGCTCAAAAGTATAATATTCAGATAACTGGCGGCAATTTTGATCCTTTGCGTGTAGAAGCCAAAAAAACAATGGTTTTTGAATGGTTGCGCAAGTTGGGTAAAATGCCAGAAGTTTATATTCAAGCACTTAGCGGGGGAACAGGACCTTTTGCAATCGAAAAAGCTTATCATGATTTGGAAGGTACAGGATTGGTCGATAAATTGCCTCGTTTTATTCTTGTTCAGCCCGACCGTTGCGCTCCCATGACACATGCTTGGGAAAAAGCCAAAGCGAATAATTTCCCAAAAGGCTACGAAACGGATTATCCAATTTATGAAAACCCCGAAACAGCCATTCCTACGCTAGCCACAGGGCATCCAAAAACCTATCCAGCCATGGCGCCTCTCGTTAGAAAAAGCGAAGGCGAAATTATTAGTTTTGCCGAAGATTTATCATTTGAAGTTGCTCGGCTAATTGGCTACGAAACCACCATTCGCGTGGGCCCCGCATCCACTATTGCCATTGGCGGATTCTTTGAAGCTCTCAAAAAAGGGCTAATCAAAAATGGCGATTCGGTGATGATTAACATGGGCGAAGGCGTTAGCCGTGCCATCGACTTGATGAATCAAATGAATTATACGACCAAAGAAGTTTCTTCTATCGACGAATGTAAACCGTTCGATAGAGCGGAATATAAATCGTTGGTATGGAAGCCTTTCATGAATTATTAGGTTTTTCTTATTAGTTGTATTATGTACTGATAATAATACAAAAGAAAAGAGACTTTATTTTTTTGTAAAAGCACTTAATTTTGTGCTTTTACACCACATCATAAATCAAACAAAACAGTGAACGAATTAACAGCAATAAGTCCTATCGATGGACGTTATCGGAACAAAACCAGCCAGTTAGCCGATTATTTTTCAGAATTTGCATTGATAAAATACAGAGTGTTGGTCGAGATTGAATATTTTATCGCTTTGTGCGAAATGAACTTACCCGAATTAGATTCTTTCGATCATAAAAACTATAAAGAATTACGTAAAGTACACAAGTATTTTTCGGAAGAAGATGCTGAACGTATCAAAGAAATTGAGCAAACTACGAACCATGATGTCAAAGCGGTAGAGTATTTTATCAAAGAGAAATTTGACAAGTTAGAGCTTCATGCTTACAAAGAATTTATTCATTTCGGACTCACTTCACAAGACATCAACAACACGGCTATTCCGTATTCGCTAAAATTATCGATGGAGCATGTTGTGTATCCATATTTTAATCAGATACTTGCAAAATTAAACGAGCTGGCTACCAACTGGCAAGACATATCGATGCTTGCTCGTACACACGGACAAGCAGCCTCGCCAACACGCTTGGGCAAAGAGATTGACGTGTTTATCGAGCGTTTGCAAAAACAAATAAGCTTGCTCAAATTTATTCCGTTTTCTGCCAAATTTGGCGGTGCTACGGGTAATTTCAATGCACATCATGTCGCCTATCCAGATATTGATTGGCATAAATTCGCCAATTCATTTGTTAATCAAGTGCTTGACTTGGAACGCTCACAAACCACGACACAAATTGATCATTACGATAATATCGGAGCAATTTTTGACGGATTGAAGCGCATTAACGTTATTCTGATTGATTTCAGTAGAGACGTATGGACTTATGTTTCAATGAATTATTTCAAACAAAAAATTAAAAAAGGAGAAGTCGGTTCATCAGCCATGCCGCACAAAGTGAATCCGATAGATTTTGAAAATGCAGAAGGAAATTTAGGTATTGCCAACGTAATATACGAGCATCTATCTGCTAAGCTGCCTATATCTCGACTACAACGAGATTTGACAGATTCTACCGTGCTTCGTAATATTGGCGTGCCTATTGGGCATAGTATTATTGCTTTACAATCGTTGCTAAAAGGGCTTAACAAGCTTTTTACCACAGAACATCTAAGTGTAAAATTAGCTGTTTTGTTTCCAAACGATTCAACTATTACAGTATCTGTACTCTGACCACTTTTGATATAACA
>JAOZTL010000151.1:0-1184 GCA_029942205.1 Bacteroidales bacterium
AAAACTGCTTTTCATATCTTAAATTATTGATTAATAATTTACTAAACTAGAAAGAAGTCTATTGAACTTTCGGAAGATCTGATTCATGAGTAAAAAAGCAGGAAGCACTTAATCAAGAAAATCAAAGCTTAATTGGATCGCTTCGTAGCTTTCTTGGTTGTTCAGGTTAGCGAGCGATATACCAAGTAAGCGCACCGCTTTGTCGGTCAAGTCAAGCTCATCAAACAATTGCATGGTTATCGTGCGAATATCCGATTCGTACTCGATGGTGCTTGCGATGGTTTTGCTTCGGGTGATGATGGTGAAATCGTTGAATTTGATTTTAAGACTAAGTGTATGCGCAGTAGTTTCAGCTTTTTGCAGTCGATGCGCTACTCGCTGCACGAGTTCTTCTATTTTTTCTTGCATTTCGGAACGAGTATGCAAATCATCGGAATAAGTATATTCTGCTCCGATGGATTTCCTTACCCTATCGGGGTTTACCGCTCGGTTGTCTATCGCACGCACGATTTGATAAAAAAATGTTCCTTGCTTTTTGAATACTCTAATTAACTCTTCTTTGCTCTTCGCTTTGAGGTCGGCACCCGTATAAATTCCCAAACTATGCATCTTTTTAGCGGTAACTTTGCCCACTCCAAAGAATTTTTCTACTGGCAATTCTTCCAAAAACAATTCGGCTTCTTTCGGTTTTATCACAAACTGCCCATTGGGCTTGTTGTAATCCGACGCTATTTTTGCCAAAAACTTATTGAACGATATTCCTGCCGAAGCGGTCAGCCCTGTCTTTTCGAGTATTCGTTGTCGTATTTCGATGGCTAACCGTGTAGCCGAAGGGTTGTCTTTCTTGTTGGTACTTACGTCCAAAAAAGCCTCATCAAGAGACAATGGCTCTACCAGATCGGTATATTCCAGAAAGATAGCTCTAATCTGCTCCGATACCTCTTTATAGACTGCAAAGCGTGCTTTAGCAAAAATCAAAAATGGACACTTACGCACCGCTACTTTGGATGGCATTGCCGAATACACACCATACTTACGAGCCTCGTAACTTGCCGCTGCTATCACACCTCGCTTATGGTTTCCGCCAACCACCAGCGGTTTGCCTTTGTACGCAGGATTGTCTCGTTGCTCTACCGATGCATAAAAAGCATCCATGTCGATATGAATAATTTTTCGTGTCAATT
>JAOZTL010000151.1:1194-7313 GCA_029942205.1 Bacteroidales bacterium
ACGCAAATAGAAAGCAAATACCAAAGTCCGCAAGAATACAAATAAATCATCAACCATTCATTGATTGTATCGTTTTTACTTGTGAACATCCATTCCTAATTGCATGTACAACAAATGATCGAGCGTTATCGTAATTTCCGACACATAATCCTTGACCGCTTTCACGCTCCCTGGCAGTGTGTACACTTGCGTTTGTCCAATAATGCCTGCCACACTTCTACTTAGCCGTGCATTGGGTATTTTTTCGCCATATTTTACTCGAATATATTCCATAATTCCTGGTATTTCCTTGTCCAGCAAAGGAATCACTGTGTCTGGCGTTATATCACGAATACCTACACCCGTGCCGCCTGTGGTGAAAATGAAATCAATATCTTCGGCTACAAAGCTCTTTATTTTGCTTTCCAACAATGCGGCTTCGTCAGGAATAATCGTTACTTGAATTTCGTACTGCCATGCATTTGCACTAAAATGTGCTTGAAGCATTTCTTTTATTTTTGCACCACTCAAATCTTCATATTCGCCTCGGCTGGCTCTATCGCTTAGCGTGATAATCCGAATTTGTAGCTTTTTCGTTTGTTTTAATTCGTCTATTGTCATTTCTTATTTCATTTATGCGTGAGCAACATCAAAAAGGTAGAATATTTTAAGTTCATGGACAAAATTAATCATACAATCCTTTATTATGAACATTTTTTTCACCAGTGCGTGAGCAACATCAAAAGGTCGAAGACCTTAGTTTAAAACTTCGCAATGCCTATGATCATCTTTGTATAATTTAATTCTCCATTCGGGTATTTTGGAGTTATAACATTTTAGTGTTTTCAGTTTATACAGCTCGCTTATGGGCGACAAACTACGGATGCGAGTACTGAAACATTCCAAATATTGGAGTTTTTTTAAATTCTCGATTCCTTTCAGATTCTTAATTTGTGTGCCAGATACTTTGAGTGTTTCTAGTTTTTTCAGATTAGCTATTGCCAATAAATCCGCCACTTGGGTATTTTCGATATTCAAATAAACCAACTTTTTTAGTAACGATAATGCCGCAATGTTGCTTATTTGGTTTTTAGAAATATCCAACTCTTCGAGCCGTGCCATTTTCATCAATGGGTCTAAATTCATAATTCGCCCGTCGGTAAAGCTGAATTTTCGTAAAAACATAAATTGTGTAATCGGCTCCAAGCTCGTAATTGAGCTGTTCGATTCGATCGCCAATTCTTCTTTTTCGATCAATTCCTGCAATTGTACGTTTGATGGCTTATTATCCAATTTCACTTTCTCCCGAAACACTTGCTGCCATGCTTTGGGTAAATGATCCCACCAGCTTTTTAAATGCATACTTTGATAAATCACCAAAATAGATTCATTATGCTTGCGTAAGTTGTAAATACTCTCGTCGTTTACTCGGCTATTATCGGCATACACGTAGCTTAGTTTTCGCAAATTCTGCAACACTTGCAAGTTTTGTACTTCGGTGTTTTCACAAAACAAAAAGCTTAATTCTTTTGCCGATCGCAAAGGCTCTAAATTGCTTATTTTGGTATTATTTATTTTGAGCACTTGTATTTTCCGCAAATTCGACAAAGGCATCAAATCGTTAATGAGCGTATTCGAGCAATTCAACGACATCAACTCATCGGCATATTTCAAGGCTTCCAAACTCGATATTTTTGTATTGGCACAATGCAATGTTCGTAATTTCGGCAACTTGTCTAAAGGATTTAATGAGGTAATTCGCTGATTGTTGGCAATGTCAATCTGTTCAATTTGTGCTATTTTATGCAATTCTAGCACCGTTACTTTTTGAGTGCCCAGCTTTGTCAAAAACACCTTCTTCCATTCGTCCGAAAGCGTATTCCACCAACTTTGCAGTTCTGCCGAATTATAAATAACCATACATTTCGGATGCGCCTCCATAAACTTGTTTGCTTTGATTTGACTCACGCCTGTTTTGTCGCAATAAATTCGCTCTAAATCAGACAATCCAAGTAGTGCATCAATATTACTTACCGACGTTTGATCGATATACAAACTACTGAGTTTCGGTAAATTAGCCAATGGTGCGATGTCGCTTATTTTAGTGTTTTTGCAATATATTTTTTGTAATGCAGGTAAATTTTTCAAATGACTCAAGCTGTATACTTTTGAGTTAGATAGATTCAATATTTTTAAATGCATAAAACCCGTAAAAACCGCCAAATTACTCACTTGCGTATGATTTAAGTACACTTCTTCGAGTTTTTCGAGAGGCTTCAGCGGCATCACGTTATTGATGCTGGTGTGCGAAGCGTCTACTATTCGTAAATTTTCTAAATAACTAATACTCGCCAAATGACTGATGGGCGTGTGGCTGATGTTTATTTCTTGTAGCTTATTGGCATAGCGCAAAGGTTCTAGGCTGTTTACTTTGGTGTGCGAAATATCCAAAATTTCGAGTTTCAACAAATTCCTAATTGGCATCAAATCATCGATATTGGTGTTGGCACAACGGATTTCTTTCAGTTTCGAGAATTTCCCAATCGGCTCTAAACTTGTTATTTGTTTATTGCCCGACAAATCAATATGCTCAATAAGCACCAATTGATTCAATTGCGTATCGCTAATTACCGACGAAGCTCCCACTTGCTTTGCTAGCAACTGTTTCCATGCCAAATTAAGCCCATTCCACCATTGCTTTAGTTGTTCGGTTTTATTTATCGGCGTGGTGTAAATGCTTACAATTTTCAAGTTTTGAGTTTCTTGGTTGTAGTCAATTTCCACAAAACGCTCGACAATATTTTCAACAGCTACATTTTCAATTGTCGTTCCTTTCAATCTCCGATTCATACTCACCAAAAAGAATAGCTCGTTTTGGGCATCATAACGCTCTTCGATACTCACCACCTCAAACTCAAAACTTATTTGCTTAAAAAAAAACGTGATGTCTTTCATGTAAGCTTGTACGTCTTTGTAGGTAACGATTTTGCGGTTTTCATCCAAATCATCTTCTACTTGCACTTTATCGTCAGTAAACATTTTGCTGTAGCTATCGTTGATAATGATATGACGCTCACGCTGTGTCGATTCTTCGTCGCCAAGCATATTCAGCGTTCCTTCCAAATAATCGATCATTTGTTCTACTTCTCGCTTATACTTACTGATACTATCACTTGCTATTTGTGCGTTTGCAACAGGTATTCCAAACACAACAATCATTATTAAGGAGAAAAAACGGTATTTCATTGGTTAAGGTTTTGTAGGTTTTGGTCATTCAATCATTCCCTTGTATGGAACAATTTTAAGGTATTCGTCCTATTTACTAATCATCGCTGATATTATATAAATGCGTAAACAACATCAAATAAGTCGAAGATCTTAGTGCAAAATTAATTGCATTAATTCTTTTTTTTGTTTCTCTTTCATTTTCAATAAATTAGAAATAAGCCAGCCCGAATTTGTTGTGTTTCTGTTAAACTCAGAAAGTTCAAAATACCAATTATCAATCTGAAAAACATGGAATTTTAATTTACTTACCGATCGAAATTTAAGCCTAGATCGTTTCATTTCGTACAAAAATAGCGTTAAATGATCGGGTTTAAAATCTTTATTCGCATAAAATTCAACATACTTATTATTCCGAAATATTTTTTGTAAATTCATAAAATCCAGCTCATGGCTCATCGGATGAATAAACTTGGACTGCCCCGTACTATCGGCAAAAAACAAACTCTCGAAAGTAGGAAAATAAGCATTTTGGAATACCCATTTTGCGCCACCATTCTCAAGCTCAATACTCAAAAATAAAATAATATCGATCGACTTACCTTTGTACAGAAACTTAGACGAAACTTCGGCTATCCAATCGGATTTATAAAAGTCCAAAAACTTTCCTTTGCGCTCCGTAATGTCTTTTATGAAAAATTCTTTTTTGGCAAACGTAATCTGACTGCTCTCGTTGTTGAATAAATTTGCTAAATACTGCAACCGCAATTTTTTACTCCGATACGCTTTATCTTCGGCATACAAAAACTTCCCAGTAAAATCCTCTTCGCCATTAAAGCGTCTGAAAAATTGATTTACTTGTTTGGTTGCTGCCAAAAATATGGCCTCTTGCTGCGGATCATTTGCTGCTTTTTGTGCATACGAAACTGGTATCCAGAGTAAGAAGCCAATCATTATAAAAACAAATATTACTGATTTTGTCATATTGATTTGTTCATAATTTACTGATTAATCCTACTTTATGAAGTTTAAACTTACTGTTAATCAATTCATTTGCCTGTTTTAGGATACCATAAAATCAAAAGTAGAAAGAGTTTTTGTTAAAAGCAATACTTTTTAGACTGAAATCTGCTAATTTTCTTTCTGCTTTTTACTTTCTACTAACATTTTTTGTCTAATATTAATCAACTAATATCAACTTGATAAAGTAGTGTTAAGTTAATTTTACTAAAAAACACAGACTTACAGAATTGCGTAAGCAACATCAAAAAAAATCGAAGACCTTTATTTGGATGTATTTTTCACTCGAATATCGCCCAATAATACATCCCAGAAACCAACAGGAATACCATCAATTTGTGTTTGTTTACGTTCGACATAAATCGTGATGTCTTTTTTGGTTACATCCTGGTATACTATTCCATCCTTTACTCCTGTAAATCGCTGATAAATAGTGATAACGCCAACGTACTTGCCGTCGGGCTGTTTCACCAAATCGCTTACGTACTGAATATTAAACCATTCAATCGAAACTTTTGTGTAATTTAAACGCATCAAACGCTCTAGGTATTTTTTAATTTTGTAATACCTAACTTTATCCGAATATAAAGAAGAAACGCCAATTTCGCTTTCATTCATAAAAAGCTCTAATGTTCTGTCAATTACTCGGTAAGCCTCTGTGGTAGCGGTTGCTTTATCGCCTATAATGCTTATGTACTTACTCAAATCACGCACTTTTTCAAGTGCCAATGAGTCGATTGCTTGCTTTCGTGCGGGGCTCAATTGCCCTTGCGCATTTGCCGAAAAAGCAATCAAAATGCTTATAAATAAAAAAGTATATTTCATCTAAATCAGTTTTTTTAAGCTATTGTAATTTAGTTATTTTCTTCTTAGCTCTATGGTTTTTATTTTTTGATTATCATCATAAATAATTCGATTGATCGTGTTTGGATTCTTCTTTTGATCTTTCAAATAATTCAAATAAGGAGCTATTTTGCTTGGTTTTTCATAATCTTTGATACCATCCGACTCTTTGATAATAATAAGTACATTTGCATTTTCTGAACTAAAAAAGCCCATTGCCGATGCTATTTGTATATTGGCACTTTCCACCGACTCTGCCGCAGCAATGCCGTCAAATAATGTGGTTAATTTCACTTCTGTCGTTTGTACCAATGCTGCTTCCTCCTTTGCGATACGTTCTCGTTCGAGTCTAATTTGTTCTTCTACCTGTGCGATGAGTGTGTTCAATTCGACATCGTTGTGCTTTCTTGCCTTCACTAGGGTAAGTACAGCCTCTTTCTCGTCGAGAGTTTTGGTGCAATCTGCTCGTAATAAATCTTTTACTATAGCTTTACTGTCTAGCAATAAGGAATCAACAGCTACTATCGTCGTGTCCGTGTCGTCTTTGATTGGTTCGGTAGTTTTACACGCTGGTGCAATACTTAATAATAACACCAATAATAAAACAACACTTCCTATTCGTATTCCATCATTTTGTTTCATAATAATTGATTTTAATGTGGTATGATTAATTGATAATTTATAATGGATAATTTTACTAAATTGTCGGAATCACAGAATTGTGTAACTAACATCAAAAAAGTCGAAAACCTAAAGTAAGTGGACAAAATTAAGCCCACATTAATAATTTTTGTATTTTACTGAATAAGCACTTCATGCTATTTAATGTTGCTTATGCATTTGTATAAACATACTGCAATCAACAACTTACAAGTTATTTTAGTCCATAATATTTACCAGGCAAGCTCAGTACAACTCCTTTAAATTCCATATTCAATAAAGTAGTTGCCAGCTTATTTGCCGATAATTTTGTTTTTTTAGCCAACAGATCAACGTGTAATTTTTCGGTGTTTATGCTATCGTAAATTAACTGTTCATCAGGCGTAAGTTCC
>JAOZTL010000152.1 GCA_029942205.1 Bacteroidales bacterium
ACAAAAAATAATTCATTTTCTAAATCACAATTATAACAGCAATTCAGTATACATTGATAATTTGTCAAAAAATATCAAAAATAATAATAAAACAGACGAAGTCTGAATTAAGCAAATATTAGATTTAGTTCCGTGCTGGCTTTTTAATAGTTGTACCAAATACTTATAAAACAGATAAAGGTGTTAGGGAAATTAGCTTGCCAAAACAAAAAAACTTGGAATATAAAAATGATTTATTTTTTGGTTAATTGATATTTTTTAATGAAAACATTGAGCTACAAGCATGTTTTTCTATTTTTATCAAAACTTTTTGATGTTAGTGTAATTTATAATTAAGGTTGAAAACCTTAACTGGAAGTACTTGTATCAAAAGATTATTTATTTTTTAGAATATAATTTACGGCATAATCCAAAACGGTATCTTTTCCTTTTAAATAATCATCAACTGTTTGTTTTACAATAATATGTGGTTTTATCCCAATGCCTTCCATCGGAAAACCTTTAACTGAAACTAAAGCTTTTCTTCTCGTAGGTATTCTGTAATATACTCCATATTTAGTTCTATATTTATTAGGTCTATTGCCAGAATCACCACAAGATTCTGAGCCTATGAAAGTTACATCACCAGTTTCCAGTAAATTTAATGAGAAAGTTTCAGCAGCCGAGCAGCTTCCTCCGCCAATTAATACATAAATTGTTCCTCTATATCTGTTGGGCTGAGCTTGTAATTTTTTTTTAGTATCACTTGCTATTATAGTTTTTTTAATTAAATATTCAGTAATACCATTAGAAACATGTGATAGACCTCCTCCATTTTGTCTTATATCAATAATTAAATTTGGAAAATCACGCAAACTATCCAAATCAGATAAAAAATCATTAAGAACACTGCCGCTCAAAACTCTATTGCTATTCATTGTGTAAATATTAATATAAGCGATAGAGTCATTTATAATTAAGCTTTTTGTTGCAGATTTGTATTGTATTCTTGGAAATATACTGTCAAAATTGATATATATAATTTTTAACCCTTTCGTAGTCATGATTTCAAAAGTTCTATCTTCCTTAAAAAAGGAATTGAAAATTCTATAAGACATTACTTTCAAATTATTATTTGCTTTAGAAAAACTATAATATTGCATTTGATTTTCCATCCATTCAATAACAGGCATATTATCAATTTTGATAATTTCATCCTGTTTTTTTACACCATTTTCAATGAATATTTTTTCATCAACACGATTCATAAACAGCTTATTCTCAATAAAATCGGTGGAGCAATTGATTGAATATTTTCTAAATATAAAGTTGCTGTGCGTATTTTTAAGCTCGTGAAAATATCTAAATAAGATTTTAAAATATTCTTCTTTACTACTAGCATCTTCAATTTTAGTAGAATACACATTTGCTAGTGAATCAATATTTATATTTTTTTCTTTCAGGAGTGTGTGTTTTTTTGCTACTTTTTTATTTATTTGAAGAAAATTATCCAAATATTCAGATTTTTCTATTTTAACATCATCTACAACTGGCCAATTAAATGTAACTGATTGAGAATACAAAGTATTAGAAATCAATATTAATAACACAATAAATTTCACTAGCTTATTCATAATTTATGATGCAGTTTAAAAATTCAAGTAAGGTCTTCAGCTTTTTTTGTAGATAATAAACCACAAGCTGCATAAATATCTTGCCCCCTCGAAGCCCGTATAGTGGTAATGATTCCTTTGCTTTTCAATAATCGCTGAAATTCGAGAATTGTTTCGTCAGAGCTGCCAATCATTGGTGTGTCGGGGATAGCGTGAAACCGTATCAGATTGATTCGGCACTTTATACCAGCAAGCAATTTGGTTAATTCTTTTACGTGTATAGGACTGTCATTGATCCCTTTGAATAGAATATACTCAAATGAAATACGACGTTGTCGCCCAAAATCATAGCTTTTCAGTTCTTCGATAATTTTTTTTATAGGATGCGTTTTTTCGATTGGCATCATTTCTTTTCGATTTTCAGCAAATGGATCATGCAGACTAATAGCTAAATGTACATCACTATTTTCGATAAAATGTTTCATTGCAGGGACAATACCGATACTCGAAACCGTAATGCGTCTAGGGCTCATTTGCATGCCATAGTCGGCAGTCAATATTTCGAGGCTATTCATCAATTCGTTCAAATTGTCGAAAGGTTCTCCCATCCCCATGTACACGATATTGGTCAATTTATCTCGTTCAGGTAAGCTCCGTATTTGGTTGATAATTTCGCCTGCTGTCAAATTTGCCTGAAAGCCTTGTTTGCCTGTCATACAAAATACGCAACCCATTTTGCAGCCCACTTGTGTCGAAATGCACAGTGTAGCTCTGTCTTTATCAGGAATATAGGCAGCTTCCACAAAGTGCTTGTTGCTTGTCGGATACAAGTATTTTTTTGTACCATCCACCGAGGCTTGCACATTCGACGAAGGAATTAAACCGAAAGTATATTTTTCAGTTAGCAATTTTCTTGCTTTTTTCGATAAATTCGACATGCCTTCGATAGAATCTATATCTTTCTGATATAGCCAATTAGCTATTTGTTTGGCGGTAAATTTGGGTAAGCCAAGTTCTTTTATTATCGATTCTAGTTCGGCAAGAGTTTTGCCAAATAATTTTTCTTTTTCCAAAATTATTGATTTAATGAATGAGCCTAGTATAAAAAGGTCTGATTTTGCGAAATAGCGGTCAGACGACTGTGTTAATTAACAGTTAATAAGAATATTATGTTTTTAATTTTAATAAAATAGTCGTCAGATCACTTTTTAGACAGGACTCATGGATAGGCTATGGTTTAAAATAATAGTGCGTAAGCAACATCAAAAAGGCGAAGACTTATAGACCGCTAAAATGAATATCATCAAATAACATGCTGGGGCGTTGATAAGCCGAATATAAATAGGTGTCGTTTCCCATAGCCACGAGCTGATTCCAAAGTAAATTGGCATTTCCGCTGATATTCATTTCATTAATTGATTTGGTAATGATTCCATTTTCGACAAAAAAACCAGCAATGCCATACGAATAATCGCCCGTAGTGCCATTAAAATTTCCGCCATTGAAGCTCGTAACCACGATTCCTTTTGCCATGGATTTCATCATTTCATCAAACGACAACGTTCCAGCCGCAACAATTACGTTTGATGTAGAACCACCATTGGGTTGTATATTTAGTTTTTCTCCATAATAGGTGTCGATATAATAATTTTGCAATACTCCATTTTCGATAATATTTCGTTTTTGGGTAGCCAAGCCTTCACTGTCGTACCAGCGTGAAGCCATTCCTTTGATTAATAATGGATTATCGATAATGTTCAATAGCGGCGAAGCTATTTTTTGTCCTTTTTTCCCATCCAAATACGATCGTTTTTGTTGCAAAGCCTGTGCTTTGATAGGAGCAATGAGCATGCTAAGTAGCTGCACAGCCGCACGATTCTCTACAAGCATCGAGTATTTTCCACTAGCTATTTTGTTTTGTCCTATTTTGTTTAAAGCACGTTTGGCAGCAGTTTCGCCTATTTTTCCCAAATCGGGCAATTGCGATAAATGCCGTATCGATACGTATTCCCAATCTTCGGGGCGTGTATCTCCATCTTTTATCGTGACCTCAGCACCCACCGAAAACGAAGTGCCTTCTTTGCTACCACTAAAGCCGTTGCTATGCATTTTGGTCGATAAAAAATGAGAATCGTAATATCCACCAGCAACAGAAATAATGCGTTTGTCTTGTTTTAAGGCGGCTTCTTGCACTAGTTTAGCTATTTCTTGGCGTTTTTCGCTTGTTACTTGTTTGTAATTTGTGTCATTAATTTCTAAGTCTACGCCTGCATTTTTTGGGTATAAATCTGACGAAGGTAAATGACGAAAAGGGTCGGCAGTTAAATGTCGAGTAGCTGCTACTGCCTGTTCCACAAAACGATCGAGCGTTTCTGGGCGCAAATCGTTGGTGCTATGGTTCGAGAATTTACGATCAACATAAATACTGACAGAAAGAGAATTTTGAGTCGATTCACTTAATTTATCCAAATTTCGGTCTCTATATTCGATTTCTACACTTCGGCTGTTGGAAACGTTCACTTTGGCTGCGTCAGCCCCGTACGATAGGGCTTTTTGAATGACGTATTCTGCCAAGTCTAATTGATTTTGTTTATTCATTTTTTTTCGATAAGTCATTGATTGTAATAGTATAAGTGCGTAAGCAATATCAAAAAGATCGAAGACCTAGTTTTGTCCACCAACGGTAATTTTGGATACTTTCACGGTAGGCAATCCCATAGAAACAGGCACGCTTTGTCCGTCTTTTCCACAAGTCCAGCCGCCTTCAGCCATTTTCAGATCATTACCAACCATGGTGATATTAGCCAATACTTCAGGTCCATTTCCGATCATGTTGATGTCTTTGATCGGCGTTACTATTTTCCCATCCTCGATCATGTATCCCGATTTGACATAAAACGTAAAATCTCCACCACCAATATTTACCTGCCCATTGGTGAATGTTTCGGCAATAATTCCTTTCTTTACACTTCGGATGATTTCGTCGTATTCATGCGGACCAGGTAACATGTACGTATTTCGCATTCGAGGCAATGGAGCGTGCCGAAACGATTGCCGTCTGCCACTTCCCGTTGGTTTTACTTGGTAGTGTTGGCTACTCATTCGGTCGTGCAAATAGCTCCGAAGCACACCATTTTCTATCATTACCGTTTTTTCGGTATCGTTGCCTTCATCATCGACATTGATAGAGCCACGCATTTGCGGAATCGTACCATCATCCACGATACTTACAAAATCTTTAGCTACCAGTTTATTTATTTTATCACTAAAAATGGATATATTTTTACGATTAAAATCGGCTTCCATACCGTGCCCAATGGCTTCGTGTAGTAAAATACCCGAACTGCCAGCCGCCAAAATAACTTCCAACTCGCCAGCAGGGGGTTTTTGAGCATCAAACAAATTGACGGTACGATCGACAAGTTCTTTTGCCAAATAATCTAATTTTTCTTCCGTAAAATAATCAATGTCGTATCGTCCCGATAGACTGTGGCTGTTTTGTTCACGTTCGCCATTTTGTTCGGCAATGCACGAAACCGAAATCTGTCCCATTGGCTGTTCGTCAAAAGTGATACGCCCATCCGAATTTACAAACAGAATGTAAGACGATTGATTCATAAAGCTAATCGTTGATTTGATGATACGAGTATCTTGTGCAAAAACTTTTTCGTTGAGTCGTTGCAAATACGGAATTTTATCGTCTACACCGATTGTTTCCCAATTTTTTTGGATGGGATAATAATTGGCAACATCATGCGCTTTCATGTTTTCGATCGACGTGCTGGCAGGGCTATTGGCAATAACTGCCGCCGTGTCTGCTGCTTGTTTCATCGATTCGAGGTTTAGGCTTTCGGTAAATGAGAATCCCGTTTGAAACCCTTTTAGAACACGTATTCCCACGCCCATGTCTACATTCGAGTAAGCACGATTTACGTCGGAATCTTCCAGACCGATGTGGTCGGTTATTTTATGTTGAAAAAACAAATCGCAGTAATCACCACCCTTAGCAAGGGCACGATTCATTACTTGGCGAATAATTTCTTCGCTTATCCCAAAACGTTGGTAATAGTCGTTTAGTTGCATGTTGTTTATTAATTAAGATCTTCGATCTATTTACAATTATTTTTTATTAATCTATTTGTTTAGAATATTTTTTCATTAGTGCATAAGCCACATCGAAGAACTCGAAGACCTTGCGTAAGCTACATCAAAGTTTCTTTTTTTTCTAAATTAGTGGAATGCTCACCAAGTAGAAGACCTTGCGTAAGCCACATCAAAGAGGTCGAAGACCTGACCTTAGAAAGCTTTTCCAAGTTTGATATAATTGGGGTATGACAATGGAAAACCACCCACATTCATGATTGGTTTGATCCATAAACTAACCCGAGTAGCCTGTCCTTCACCCGCAGCCAGTCCAAGTCCAAAGCCAGCAATGGTTTCTCTATTTTCTTTGCCGAGTATTTTTTTCAAATCCACGATCATCGCCATAGGCATTATGGCTACACCACCGCTAGGATTTACTTGTACTTTTTTACTCACATTTCCACGAATCATCTCTTTTCCATCAATAAAGAAAATCCATTCGCCACCATCCAACGAAGCTGTTCCTGCATTTGGATTCGTTATTTCGATATTTACGGTTGCATTTAGTAAAAATTCGTTTCGATTGACCGCTGCCAGTAAGCTTGCAGCATCCAGCACTGTGAAATCTTTGAGTGTTTTTTTGTTTTGCACATCGATACCAGCCACTCTCACGTCAGTTACGCTTTTGTATTTATATTCACAATTGCGCAGGCTAGCCAGTTGGTTAATCATGCTACAAGAATTGAATAAAGGAACGATGAGTAATAATATTGCTAATTGTTTTATTTTCATGGAAGTGTTTTTTTAGTGTTATTTTTTGATTAAAAGTGCATAAGCAACATCAAATAAGATCGAAGACCTTATAAGGAATCCAATAATGTTTCGTCTTCGTTTGTTTCCATTTTTGTTTGTCGTGCCCCTTCGTTAGGAATTTTCAGATAATAAGTTTTTTTATACTTATTAGTCAATTGTCGTGCACGTAGCCATGGATTAAAATATTTAAGTAGTTTGTAATTTGTTCCGTTATCTTTCGCAAATTTCACTAAATCGAACAAGGCACTATCCACTTTCACTTCGTGTGTTGGTATAACAGGGTATAAATCCTTTTGTCGAAAATGAAATCCATAATTTTCAGGATTTTCAAAAATAAGCTTAACCGCCACTGTTCGGTAAATGTAGCGAGACGTTTCAGGGTTTAGCAACAAGTTAAAATAGCTATCTTCTTTCTGGTACTTTCTGTTTTTGTTTAATCCGCCAGCTCCCATATTATACGAAGCAGCTACCATCGACCAATTTTTAAAAGAATAGTGTCTGTCTTTTAGATACTTACAAGCAGCTACCGTTGATTTTTCTAAATTATAACGTTCATCCACTTCCTTGTTTACTTCTAGCCCATATTCCTTAGCAGTGGCAGCCATAAACTGCCAAACACCTTTAGCACCAGCGGGCGAGCTCACATTTGCGAGTCCACTTTCAACAATTGCAACGTATTTAAAATCATCAGGAATACCATTTTCTTTAAGTATCGGCTCGATGACAGGAAAATATCTATTTGCTCGTTTAAGGTATAGAAACAATTCTGAGTGCCAGTAACTCACTTTCAGTAATTCTTTAT
>JAOZTL010000153.1 GCA_029942205.1 Bacteroidales bacterium
GCTCACTTTAAGACAATGCGCTATTTTAAAGGAAAAATCCCTGTTTACTTTCGTGGTGATTCTACGCTTTTGGACGCAACAAAAGGCATCAAAATATTGCTTAGACGGATTGCTTTACGCTATATTTATCGATATGTTGATAAAGCATTTTATGTAGGAACAAATAATAAAGCATATTATTTAGCGCATGGGCTCAATGAAAATCAATTGCTGTTTGCACCTCATGCCATTGATAATGATCGATTTGGACGTAATTACATAGAGAATAGAGAAAAGGCAAAAAAACAGCGTAAAGAGTTTGGTTTTTCTGACGATGATGTTGTATTTTTGTTTGTAGGAAAATTTGAATGTAAAAAAAATCCATTATTATTACTCAAAATAGCAAAACAAATTCCTCGAGCAAAATTCTTATTCGTCGGGCAAGGAGAGTTGGAAATACAAATGAAGCAAGAATCAGGAAAAAATGTGTATTTTCTACCTTTTCAAAATCAGACACAAATGCCTGTAATTTATCGAGTTGGAGATGTACTAGTACTTCCTTCTTCTTATGACGAAACATGGGGGCTTGCAGTGAATGAAGCAATGGCTTGTGGCAGAGCAGTAGTGGTTTCCGACCGAGTAGGCTGTGCCGTAGATTTGGTAGAACAAGAAAAAAACGGTTATATTTTTACATTAGGAGATGAGTTTTTTTTTAGGAAAGTATTGAAGCAGTTCGTTGATAATAAAGAGAAAATTATTCAAATGGGTGATTTCTCTAAACAAAAAATACAAATGTGGTCTTTTGAATCTATCAGCATGGCTATCGAAAAAGAATTAACTTAAAAACAGCAAAATGAATACTAATTTGGAAATACGATTTATGCAATTGGGACTCGTATTTTTTATGATTATTTTACTTTCTGTATTTACGGATTTGGTTTTTTATAGTTTACTTGGATTAGGGTTGTTTCTCTTTTTTTCATTAAAATTCTTTTCAGATTTGGGGAGCAAAATTCAGATCAAAGATTTGATGATATTACTTGCTCTTTTACAATGGATTATAGGACCTGTTTTAGCATATCGCTACGATCCCGACAACCAATTTTATTACATGGCTGTCGATGAAACGGTTTACATGAGCTATGTTTTTCCTGCCTCTTTGCTATTTGTTTTGGGTTTGTATTTTCCTTTATGGAATAAAAGAACAAATGCACAAATTCACTTAGATAATATACGAAAATTGATAATAAAATATCCTCGATTAGATCTGATTTTATTGGCAATAGGCGTTTTTTCCGAATTATTAATAGAATTTGCTCCATCCGCACTCCGATTTGTTCTTTATTTGTTTAGTGGAGCTAGGTTTATTGGTTTATATTTTTTAATAATGTCTAATAAATCATATAAATGGACTTTGTCTATTGCTATGTTTTTTTGGCTAACTGTTTCGGCTGTTAGTGATGCTATGTTTCATGACTTATTATTGTGGATTGGATTTTTGATGATTATTTTAGCATTTATTTATCATGTTTCTATTGAAAAAAAAGTATTAGCATTTACATTGATTTTTGTAAGTGGTTTTCTTATTCAGACAGTAAAGTACGAGTTTAGAAGTAAATCGTCCATGGTATCAAGTGATTATGGCAAGTTGGAATTATTTGTTGATTTAATATTTGAAAGTGCTGCTAATCAAGATATTTTATTTTCAGGAGTAAATATGCGAGCAACGATTACACGTATCAATCAAGGCTGGATTATTGCAAGAATAATGAGTTATACTCCACGTTATGAGCCGTTTGCTGATGGCGAAACCGTTATTGCAAGTTTAAAAGCTATTTTATTACCTCGCTTTTTAGCACCTAACAAAGCAAAAGCGGGAGGACATGCTTATTTTGAACGCTTTACGGGAAAGAAATTGGGAAAATGGACTTCGATGAATTTGAGTACCTTAGGAGAGGCTTATGCTAATTATGGAGTATGGGGAGGCTCTATTTTTATGTTTATTTTAGGTGTATTTTACAATTTTTTCATTTATAATATTTTTCAGATTGCAATAAAACGACCAAGTATCATTTTATTTCTGCCACTATTATTTCTTCAAGTGGTTAAGGCAGAAACAGATATAGCCATTGTATTAAATCATTTAATGAAGGCAAGTATCGCTATTTATTTACTTTTTTGGGGTTTAGAACGCTTTTTAGGAATAAAACTTTGATGATTTTCAGACTTCTATTTTTTGATATTTATTTTGAACAATTTCTGATAAAATATTGATAAAGAAAATATTTTCATCTATGCGTGAGCAACAGAATAAGTTTGATAATCTTACGTATAATTTTATTGAGCAAGACGAAAGATCATTAAGATATAGTATACAAATGAGCAAAAATAATAAAACAGACAAAGTCTGTATTTCTTTCTTTTTTCGTAAAAAATCGCCTGTTTTTCATAGTATCGAAGAGTTATTTTATTCGATACAGAATAATTTTGCGACTACCGTTTCCTACACCAATTTTTATGCAACACACGAAAGTAAAGGTTTTTTTCGGCGATTAGCAAATGCCTTAGAAGTACAAAATAAACAATCTGAAGTCAATCATATTACAGGACACAACCATTATGTTGCTATTTTGATGCATAAAAAACGCACAATTTTAACTATTCATGACTTAGCTCTTTTGTATTCACTAAAATCAATTAAGCGGCTTATTTTTAAACTATTCTGGTTTGATATCCCAATACGTAAGGTGCGTTATGTTACGGTTATTTCAGAATTTACGAAGCAGGAATTATTGAAAAAAATAAAAATTTCAGAGGATAAAATAAAAGTGATTCCCAATGCTGTATCGCCTAATTTCAGTTATTCTCCTAAAGAATTTAATTGTGATTCTCCAGTAATTCTTCAGATTGGAACAAAAAAAAATAAGAATTTAGAGCGTTTAATTGAAGCAATTAAGAATATTAATTGTAAATTGTTGATTATTGGAAAATTATCGAAAAATCAAGAAATCAGTTTACAAAAAAATGAGATTGATTACGAAAATAAATTTAATTTATCTCAAGAAGAAGTAGTTAATTGTTATGAAAAAGCAGATATTGTGAGCTTTATGTCTACTTATGAAGGATTTGGAATGCCAATAATAGAAGCAAATGCAGTGGGACGAGTCATTATAACGAGTAATATTTCGCCAATGAAAGAAGTGGCTGGCGAGGCTGCTCTGTTTGTGAATCCATTGGATGTGAGGGAAATAGAAAGAGGACTAAAAGAAATAATAATGAATGCGGATTTACGTCAAAATTTAATAAAAAATGGATTAAAGAATGTAAAACGTTATCATATTTCAGCCATAACAGAGCAGTATTTCAAGCTTTATAAACTAATCATTAATGAGTAATAAAGTGAAGAAAATATTAGTTTTTATCGATTGGTTCTTGCCTGGATATAAAGCAGGAGGACCTATTCGTTCGCTGATAAATATGATTGATTATTTATCTAAAGACTTTGATTTTTATGTATTTACACGTAATACTGATTATTTAGATCATTCGCCTTATGAAGGAATTGAAAGTAATAAATGGATAAAATTCAATGAGATAAATATTTTTTATCATTCCAATAAAAAAAGAACAACAAAATCAATAATTGATGCAATAAAAGCTTTTGATTATGATTTTATTTATGTTACTGGTGTTTATTCACTTTATTTCTCTATTCTTCCCGTATTTTATGCACGTTTGTATGCTAAGGCACAGCTAATTATTGCAACACGAGGAATGATTTCGGAGCAAGCTTTTAGTGTAAAAAAAAGAAAAAAGAAAGTCTTTTTAGTATTTATGCGATTGACAGGTAGCTATCGAAATGCTATTTTTCATACAACAAATAATGCTGAAAAAGAGTATATTAGCCATTTTGTTGGACAAAATAAGGCAATCTTAATTGCAAATAATTTACCACGGAAATTACCACGTAAAATCACTCCAATAGAGAAAAAAAAGAATGTTTTGAAACTCGTGAGTATTGCACGTATTTCACCTGAAAAAAATACATTATTTGCTATCGAATTATTGTTAAAATTAGAATATGATGCTGAAATAATATTTGATTTGTATGGAAGTATTTATAGTCAATCGTACTGGAATCAATGTTTAAAGTTAATAGAAAAAATGCCTAAAAAAGTGAAGGTCAGAAAGAAGGGAATTGTTCATAGTAATCATATTTTTAGCACATTAGAAAATTATCATTTTTTGTTTATGCCTACACAAGGCGAAAATTTTGGACACAGTATTTTAGAAAGCTTAATGGCTGCATGTCCTGTTATCATTAGTGATCAGACTCCTTGGCGAGATTTAGAAAATAAAAGAATAGGCTGGGATATTTCAATAAATAATTCATTGAAATATAATGAAATATTAACGAAAAGTATAAAAATGGAACAAAAGGAGTATAATGATATGAGAGAAGCCGCCTATCGTTTTGGCGAAGATTTTGTGAATAATCCTAATTTAGTAGTTCCTTATTATCAATTATTTTTATGAACACAACTGTAAAAACAGATTTATCGAGTTTTGATAATAGCGATTAT
Organism: Bacteroidales bacterium; assembly: GCA_029942205.1. GTDB lineage: Bacteria > Bacteroidota > Bacteroidia > Bacteroidales > JAOZTL01 > JAOZTL01. The sequence goes on from JAOZTL010000153.1 coordinate 4,563, forward strand.
CAAGTAGGAAAAAGCAAGTTAATTGTGTTTTTATGGTATTTTTTTAATGTCATTTTTTTTATAAATCCATTGAACCCATTTAGTGGCTTGAAAGTCGTTTTATTACGATTATTTGGAGCTGAAATAGGGCAAAATGTAACAATAAAGCCTGCTGTGAGTATCAAATATCCATGGAAACTAGTCGTTGGTAATCATGTTTGGTTGGGCGAAAAGGTGTGGATTGACAATTTAGACCAAGTGAAAATTGCTGACAATTGTTGTATTTCGCAAGGAACATTACTTTTGTGTGGAAGTCATGATTTTACACGATCAAGTTTTGATCTGAAAACAGGAAAAATCACACTCGAAGAAGGTGTTTGGATTGGTGCGAAATCGATTATTTATAAAAATACAAACTGTGGGAGTCATTCTGTTTTGGCTATGAATTCGGTTGTAGTTACCGATTTAGAGTCGTACTGGGTATATCGGGGTAATCCTGCTGAGAAAATATTTGAACGTAAAATTACGGATTAATGAAAGTTTCTATTATCACAGCTTGCTATAATGCCGAATCTACGATAGAAAGGAGTTTAAACTCGGTTCATAATCAGAATTATAGTAATATTGAGCACATCGTGATTGATGGCGCATCCGACGATAAAACGCTCGAAATTTTGACAAAGTACCAAAATTCTATTTCTAATTTAGTTTCTACGTCTGATAATGGAATTTATGATGCTTTGAATAAAGGTATAAAGCTTGCAACTGGTGATATTATTGGCTTTTTGCATGCAGATGATTTATTTGCTTCAGAGCAAACGATTTCTCAGATAGTCGCTTTATTTAGTGAAAAACAAACAGATTCTGTATATGGAGATTTAGAGTATATTTCAAATATAGGGAAAGTTGTCCGTTATTGGAAATCGTCAGAATTTACTTTACCTAAATTAAAAAAAGGCTGGATGCCACCACATCCAACTTTTTTTGTTCGAGCAATGGTATATCAAAAATATGGCTTATTTAATACTAATTTTAAAATAGCAGCCGATTATGATTTTATGTTACGAGTACTCGGAAAGTATGAAATATCTACGGCTTATTTGCCGTTAGTAATAACAAAAATGCAGCTTGGAGGAGCTAGTAACAAGAATATCAGAAATATATTGATAAAAATGAAAGAAGATTTTATTGCATTGCGTAAAAATAAAATTGGAGGAATACCAACTCTTTTGAGGAAGAATATTTCTAAAATTCCGCAGTTTTTCAGTAAGTAAGGTCTTCGACCTATCTGATGTTGCTTATGTACTTATGTAAATCTATTGTAGTCAATAAGTATCAAGTAATTTCAAAATAGAAAAGTGTCATTAAGTTACATGTAGCTACTTAAGAAGAATAAATAGTAAAAACATTAAAATTCAGATTATGAATCATTCCGTATACTTATCTTTTCATGTAGAAGATGCAGAGTCAAAGCGTATTGCATTGTTATTGAGCGAGAAATTAAAATTAAAAAACTACACCGTTTTGAGTAGTAATTTCTCCTTAAATTTCAAAGACAGCGTGCAAGAGTTTAAAAAAAAACAAGGACAAGCAGAGTTTGTTATTCTTGTTCTTAGCGATCGGTATTTAAAAGAAAAAGTAACAATGAGTGAAGCATTAGAAATAATGATAAATCCGAATTTTGAAGATCGAATTTATCCGTTATTACTGGAAGATGCAGGCATTAATGATCCGTTGAAATCAATTGAATATCTTAGTTTTTGGGATGATAAGGTGAAAGAATTAAATGAAAAAATAGCTATTCTGGCAAATCCTGCTTATGCCATGGGCATTTACAAAGAGATTGAATTATATAATGAAATTCGACGAATTATATCTAATTTGAATGCTACTATTAGAGATATGTACGGAATTGGCGTGAAAAAACTGGAAGAACAGTTTTTTGAGCCATTATGTGAATTAATCGGTAAATATCTGACTCCAAACAGTCTTGAAAGTGAAAGTGAAATAACATTCGTTTTCAAAAATCACGAAGAATTTAGTAGTAAGCTGAAAGAAACGATTGCAGATAATTTACGTGTAGGATTGTTTATTTTGGGAGAGAAATTAAATAAGAAATCCTCAATTTACGATGATTTTTTGTTAATTAAAGGGCGTTATTCTCGATTAGAGGGGGATATAAAGTCGGGAATATTGACACAAAAAGATATAGACATCGAGAGAGCAAGAATACAGTATGCACTTCAAAGCTTACTGAATGACCTAGATAATATGGATTTAATCTTAAATTAAGGTCTTCGACCTTTTTGATGTTGCTTACACAATTCTACAAGTCTATATTATTCAGTAAAATATAAAATTGTATTTGCACTTTTATAAAGTACTGATTGCAATAGTTTTGCATAAGTGCGTAAGCAACATTAAATAGCACGAAGTGCTTATACGTCAATAATGTCGTTGTATTGCTCGGCAGATAATAAACCGTTTACTTCGTCTGTTTTTGTTATCGAAATTTTAATGATCCAACCGTCTCCATACGGATCTTGGTTAATCATTTCTGGTTTTTCGTCTAGTAATGGATTGATTTCCAATAGTTCACCAGTAAGAGGCATAAACATGTCAGATACTGTTTTTACAGCTTCGATAGATCCAAAAGTGTCTTCTTTATCTATCATTTCGCCTTCTTTGTCTATATCAATATACACAATATCACCCAAATGTCCTTGTGCATAATT
>JAOZTL010000154.1:0-3033 GCA_029942205.1 Bacteroidales bacterium
TAGTTGATACCTAAAAGCGTTTAGTTGATGAAAAAATCTATTTAGTTGCTAGCTAAAAGTGTTTAGTTAATGAAAAATCTGTTTAGTTGACATTTAAAATACCAACTAAACACTTTTTGATTGCGAAAATAAATCATCTAAATAGAAAATTAGCTCAAAAAAATGCCCTTTTATCATAACTAAAAAGAAATATGTAGCAACTAACGGTTTCTATTATTCGACAAAAGAGGCTTAGGCAGCAACTGTCTTTGTTTTTTTATCAAAATAAAAAAGAAAAAGCCCAACAAAACAAAAGAAGTAGCTAACTAAATGAGTGAAAAAACGAACTAAAGAAGTAAATGAGGCATTTATGTACAAAAAAGTACTGGCGGAATAAAAATTTGATGCAGCTGACTATGAAAATACAGGAGAATAGTTGTCGAAGACCTTGGAGAGCGTCCAAGATCTTCGATCTGCTTGAGGTTATTATATGTATTTAAGTGTAGCTTACTGATTTACATTGATAATTTGTCGAAAAATAAATATAAAAGTAGGCGAAATATGAAATTATTATAATAAATAGAAACTAAGAACGAAGACTTAGTAGTTATCTTCTCGCAATTGCATGAAAGCTTGTGGATGCAAACATGCTGGGCAGTTTTCCAATGCTTTTTTGCTTTCGTATACGTAGCCACAATTCAAGCATTTCCACCATACTTTCCCTTCTTTCATGAATACTTGATCTTCGGAAATGTTTTGGAGCAATTTTAAATAAATTCGTTCGTGCTCTGCTTCTACTTGTGCAATCATTTTGAATGCAGTAGCTATTTTTGGAAAGCCTTCTTCTTGAGCAATTTCTGCAAATTTAGGATACAAATCGGTCCATTCTTCGTTTTCGCCTTCGGCTGCTGCTTTTAAGTTTTCTTCGGTAGTTCCTGTGATTCCTGCTGGATAGCTTGCTGTAATCTCGGTCATTCCTCCTTCCAAAAAGTTGAAAAAACGCTTGGCATGTTCTTTTTCTTGATTGGCTGTTTCTTGAAAAATTCTTGAAATCTGCTCGTAGCCTTCTTTTTTGGCTTTTTTGGCAAAAAACTCATACCTATTTCTTGCTTGACTTTCTCCGGCAAAAGATTTTAATAAGTTCTGCTCCGTTTGTGTTCCTTTTACTGATTTTTCCATAACTGATTTTGACTTGATTGTGTTCTATTTTAATTTTGAAAAGCTAAACTTAAACATTTTTAGTAAACTTTTTTTATGCTGTATAACATTTTATTTTTTTTGTATCATAGCTTTTTTTGAAATAAAATTTATTCTTGATTTGTGAACAAAAGCGAATATGATTATCTTTGTGAAAAAATAAAACTAATTAAGAAAACGAAAAGCTCGTTTTGGTAATAAAAAATAAATCGCTCCACACAAAGGACTGGTTGATTTTCAATGATTTACTTAAAATTAAGGACATGAAATTTGGAGTAGTAACTTTTCCTGGCTCAAACTGTGATGAAGACATGGTGTATGTTTTGGAAGAAATCATGGAGCAGAAAGTGGTTCGTTTATGGTATAAAGACACCGACCTGCAAGGCGTAGATGCTGTAATGCTGCCTGGTGGTTTTTCGTATGGAGATTATTTGCGGTCGGGGGCTATTGCTCGCTATTCGCCAATAATGACCGAGGTAATTGAGTTTGCCAATAAAGGCGGATTTGTATTTGGCGTATGTAATGGTTTTCAGATCTTGTGCGAAGCTGGCTTATTGCCTGGTGCATTGTTGCACAACGAAAATCAGAAATTTATGTGTAAAAACATATACATCAAAGCTACGAACCATACCTCGGGAATTACGTCGCTGGTGGATACTTCCAAAGCACTCAAAATACCCATTGCACATGGCGAAGGACGCTACTATGCCGATGAGGCAACACTGAAAAGTATGAGAGATAATGAGCAAATTGTGTTTCAATACTGTGATGAAAATGCAGAATTAAGCAAATCGGCAAATCCAAATGGTTCATTGTTGAACATTGCAGGCGTATGCAACGAAAACAAAAATGTGTACGGAATGATGCCACACCCAGAAAGAGCGACTGACGATGAGTTGGGCAACACAGACGGACGAATTATTTTTGAATCGATACTCTCGTGGATAAAATAAGGTCTTCGACCTTTTTATGTTGCTTACAATACGAGAGGAAAAGCTTTTATAATATTATAAAATAAAAAAATAATTCTAAGCTTAATTTTGTGTCTCTATTGAAGTCGAAACAACGAATTAAGTTTACAATTATTTCATTAATAAATGATTGATTAATTAATAGAGTCTTTTATCTTGTGCGTGAGCAAATAGAAAAGATTGAAGACATTGCTTATTTTTTTAAAACCAAATACGATGAATGAAGAAATAGACCTATATTTAGAAGATTCTGAAGAACGGATGCAAGAAGCTATTCGACATTTAGAAAAATCATTGTTGAAAATTAGAGCAGGAAAAGCCTCACCAGGCATGCTAGGTGCTGTGGTAGTTGATTATTATGGTACAATGACTCCGCTTGCTCAAGTAGCCAGCATCGGAACATCAGATGCACGTACCATTGTTATTCAACCATGGGAAAAAGGAATGATTCAGCCGATAGAAAAAGCAATATTGAACGCTAACCTTGGCTTTAATCCCAACAATAACGGGGAATCAATTCATGTAAACGTACCAGTACTTACCGAAGAACGACGTAGAGACCTTGCAAAACAAGTGAGAGCCGAAGGAGAAGACACAAAAGTGAGCATTCGTAATGCCCGACGTGATGCTAATGATGGATTCAAACAGCTACAAAAAGACGGAGCTTCGGAAGATCAAATAAAAAGAGCCGAAGACGAAGTGCAGAAAATGACCGATAAATACTCAATAGCCGTAGATAAACTGCTGGATGAAAAACAAAATGAAATATTGAAAGTATAAAACCCGTTATTGGATTAAAAAAATGGAGACAAAAGCAATTCATCGATAAAGAACATAAATGAATTGCTTTTGTTGTTTCTAAGGTCTTCGACCTTTTTTGATGTTG
>JAOZTL010000154.1:3133-7208 GCA_029942205.1 Bacteroidales bacterium
CTTACGCACGAATGAAAGTGCTTTCTTGATTAATAAATTATCAAAAAAATAAAGCGTAACTAATATTTATTTGCTTATTTAAGGTTTTCGACTTTTTTTGATGTTGCTTACGCACGAATGAAAGTGCTTTCTTGATTAATAAATTATCAAAAAAATAAAGCATAACTAATATTTATTTGCTTATTTAAGGTCTTCGCCCTTTTTGAAGTTGCTTACGCACTTGTTAGTACGCTTCTTAAAATAATTTCACCGAAGTATTACTTACAATAGTTCGTTAAGTCTTTCTGTAATCACCTAATAGTCATGTTGATAAGTGATAAATATTTATTTGGATATTAGCACTCGCAAGCTATTGTTTATCAGTAAAATAATTATCAATTATTCATTGTCAATTATAAATTTAACAAAGTATTACTCAAACACAACAACAACAATAAATTAAACAAATGAAAACAAAAAATTTACTCGTACTTTTTTTGTTCATCAGCATGGGGCACGCAACAGCCCAAGATGCTTGGACATTAGACAAATGCATCACGCATGCATTGAACAACAATATTTCGATCAAGCAATACGAAATAGCATCCATCACACGCAATTATGAGTTACAGGAATCAAAAGCAGATTTCTTGCCTACTGTGAATGGAAACACCAGTTATAACATGACTTTTGGACGATCGGTAGACCCCTTCACCAATAGCTTTACCAGTACCAATGTGCAATCGCTCAATTTGTCCATCACTGGATCGATGACCTTGTTTGGTGGCATGCAAAAGTTAAACACCATGCGCCAGCGTTCGGTACTATACAAAGCTTCGGTATTCGATTTAGAGAAAGTAAAAAACGATATTTCTTTGCAAGTCGCCGCTTTTTATCTCCAAATTTTGTTTGATAAAGAAAATGTGGATAATGCCCAACGACAACTCGAAAACACACACGTACAAATCGAAATAACCAAAAAGAAAGTCGAAGTGGGAAGTTTGCCACAAGGAAGCTATTTGGAAATAGTGGCACAAGAAGCTTCCGAACAGTCTATACTCATTGGAGCACAAAATAATTTGGATAATTCTTACCTTTCGTTAATGCAACTAATTGAGATAGATTCTGCCAACGGGTTTGATATATTCATCCCTGAGCTGGAATTACTGGATACGGCAGAAACGTTACCTGCTGTTCCTTTTTATTTCAACAAAGCACTTCGTCTGCCACAAATAAAAGCTGCCGAACAACGCTTGGAAAGCTCCAAAATGATACTGTCTATCGCTCGTGCAGGCCTAAGTCCTACGCTTAGCTTGAGTGCATCGGTAAGTAGTGGCTATTCGGATGCTCGGAAATTGTATGACAGCCAAGAGGATGGTGTGCAAGCAATTGGATACGTCGGAACGAGCTTAGAACCTGTCTATACGCCTAAATTTACGTCTATCGAAAATAATTATCCTGTTGGCGACCAGCTTTCTGACAATCAAAGCTCCAATATTTCGTTAAATCTAAATATTCCCATTTTTAATAACTTACGCACTCGTACCAATATTCAATCGTCCCGATTATCGGTAGAGAATAATGAATTATTGATTGAACAAAGTAATAAGGACTTGTACAAAGAAGTGCAGAAAGCGCATAATGATGCAATGGCTGCACAAAAACGCTACAAAGCAGCATTTCGTGCTTTGAAAGCTCAAGAAGAGGCTTTTCGTTACACACAACAAAAGTATGATCTTGGTATGATTAATACGATTGAGTATAATTTATCAAAAAATAATGTTTCGAGAGCACAATCTGATTTTGTTATTGCAAAATATGATTATATTTTTAAAATGAATATTCTGAATTTTTATGCAGGAGGGAAAATCGTTTTATAAGGTCTTTGATCTCTTTTGTCTATAATACACCAATTTAATGAATATTATTGTTATTAAACATAAATGGAAGTTTAGTCTTTTTATTATTGCAATATTAATTGCTTTAGGTTCATTGTGGTATACTACCAATTTGATAGGAAAAGTATCGGGCGAAGAACGAAAAAAAATCGAACTTTGGGCAGAAGCCGTTCGTGAACTCGAAGAAATTAATGTTGATGGTCAAATTAGTTTGATTGTGTATAGAATAATAGGCGAAAACACAACAATTCCTGTTATTTTGGTTGATAATGATAATCAAATAGTAACATCGGAAAACTTAGATTCCATAAAAATTAAAGAGCCGAATTATCTCGAAGAACAGTTGAAACAAATGAAAGCACAACACGATCCTGTTGTGCTAACATTGGCTGATGGTAAACATAGTTATATTTATTATAAAGATTCGGATTTATTGACGCAGCTTGTTTTCTATCCATTGTTTCAGACTACGGTGATTTTGCTATTTATTTTGGTCTCTTATTTTGCATTTAATAGTTCTCGCAAATCGGAGCAAGATCGCATGTGGGTGGGCATGTCCAAAGAAACGGCGCATCAATTGGGTACGCCTATTTCTTCCTTATTGGCATGGGTGGAGCTGCTCAAAATGAGAAATGAAGACCCGAAAATGGTGGTGGAAGTAGAAAAAGATGTGAAACGCTTGGAAACTATCACGAACCGTTTCTCTAAAATAGGATCGAGCCCAAGTTTGCAAAAAGAAAATCTTGTGGAAACGCTCATTCATGCTACCAATTATTTACAAACACGCACGTCCCAAAAAGTGATTTATAACCAAGCTTTTTCGGCAGGCAGTTTGATCAAAATCCCAATAAATACGCCGCTTTTTGAATGGGTGATCGAAAATTTGTGGAAAAATGCAGTGGATGCGATGGGAGGAAACGGTACAATTAAAATTTCGATTATAGAAACGAGTCAAATGGTGCATATCGATTTCTCGGATACAGGCAAAGGCATCCCTAAATCAAGATTTAAAGCTGTGTTTAAACCAGGATTTACTACAAAAAAAAGAGGCTGGGGGCTAGGACTTTCCCTAACTAAGCGGATTATAGACTTTTACCACAAAGGACGAATTTATGTGAAAAGCTCGGAAATAAACAAAGGAACAACTTTCCGAATCAGTTTAAACAAAGAAATGGACTAAATTTTAAAAATGCTTAGGAACATAAATTAAATAAGCTACAATAAAAAGGTCGAAGACCTTAGTGCCGTTTTTATTTCGGAATAGCAATTTTCTGCTTCTTCAATAAAGCCGTTATGTCCCGATTGCTCTAAAATAATTTTAATGGAATGCTGTGGAAATTTGATTTTATCCATAATCGTGTCTGGAATAAAATTGTCTTTTAAGCCAAGAACATAAATAAATGGAAGCTTTGTGTTTTGCAGAACTAACGCACCGTCTGCACGGTTTCTCATGGCTTGCAAAGCGGCTATGATGCCTTTGTTGTCGGTGTTTTTGGCTATTGTTTTGGCTCTCTCTATTTCGAAACTAAAGGCATCAATATTTTGTTTTGCAAAAGTATTAGGAACGTGATTTTGGTAGATTTGTGCTTTTTTACCTGCATGAATCAAGGCAATTTCTCGGTCTCTATTTATTTTCTTCTCTTCGGTATCAGCAAATGGTGCTGAATGGAGCAAGCATAACCCAAATAAGCGATCGGAAAAATTGGCAAGTGCCGCCATTGCTACGTAACCGCCCATTGAATGCCCTATCCAAAAGCTTTTCTTGATGTGTAAATGATCCAGAACTGCGAGTACTGCTTCTGCCATTTCTGTTATGTTTTGTGGCAGGTAAGTACTGTGTCCATGCCCAAATAAATCGATCAAAACAATCGAATAATCATCAGCAAAACGGGGTGCAAAATCATCAAATATTTCTTTAGACTCCAAATAACCGTGAAGAAATACCAACGCATTACCTTGACCATAAGTTGAATAACTTATTTTTTTGTTTTTATACGAAATTGTTTGTGTCATTTTTAATTCTACCTTATCAAGTTAATATTAGTTGATTATTAGCGCATTATCTCTTTTTTCGATATGTATATTAGACAAAAGATTTTAGTAGAAAGTAGAAAGAAAATTAGCTTATTTCAGCATAAAAAGTATAACGATTAACAGTAATTTTTTCTAATTAATACTTTCTAATTTTGACTTTTACT